>CAZLKG010000059.1:0-9316 GCA_964560045.1 uncultured Slackia sp. | reverse complement strand
GCCATACCTGCAATCTCGCAGAGGCTGTGGATATAAAGCTCGTTCTCTTCGCCGTCATCCCCGCTCATCCTCGCTCATCCTCGCTGGCACGTCTTGCGTTGGACACTTAGGGACGAGCGCTACGCGAGCAAAGCGCGTCCTGTTGTAATTGTTCAAAACGACGAGGTTGCAGACTTAACAGAGCAAGACCACACCTGAAGGTTTTCCCGGGCGGGTGCTGTTATCATGAGACACACCGAAACATCGCCCGCACGCCGTGTGTAGGTGGCGATACCGTGTGTAGGTAGCGATATAGTGTGGGTCTAGAACCTGAGCATAATCGAGCATACGAGGAGAGACACGCAATGGCATTCGTCCATCTTCATAACCACACCGAGTATTCCATGCTTGATGGCACCGTTAAGATTAAGGATATGGTGCGCCGTGCGGCTGACCTTAATATGCCCGCCGTTGCTATCACCGACCACGGTACCATGTGCGGCGTGCCGGAGCTGTGCGACGCCTGCGATGCCGTGGAAAAAGAAACGGGCAAGAGGGTGAAGCCCATCTACGGGTGCGAGATTTACTTCACGGAAGATGCAGAGGTGGGAACCAAGACCAAATCGCGTCTCTACCACATGCTGCTTTTGGCCAAAAATAACACGGGATATCGCAACCTGGTTCGCCTGGTATCCGAGTCGCATATGGACAACTTCTACTACAAGCCACGCACCACCTTCGACATGCTTAAGCGCTATTCCGAAGGCATCATCGCGACAAGCGCCTGCGTCGCCGGCATCATCCCGCGCTGCATTGACGCGCACGATTTTGACGGCGCAGTGGAGTGGGCGCGTAAACTGTCCGCCCTCTATGCTCCAGGTGATTTCTACATTGAACTTCAGGATCAGGGAATCACCACCAACGGAGGCTTAACCCAACATCAGCTGAATGTTGAACTTGCTAAGGTCGCTGCCAGATTGGGGCTAAAAACTGTTGCTACTAACGACTTTCACTACCTCAAACAGGAAGATGCACGCGCCCAGGACATCATGCTGTGTATAGGAACGGGCTCCATGCTCAACGATGAGAACCGCCTGCGGTTTGCCAACGATCAGTTCTACATGAAGACCGAAGAAGAGATGCGTGAGGCTTTGCGCGACTTTCCCGAGGCCTGCGACAACACGGTGGAGCTAGCGGAGAAGTGCAGCGTCACGCTTGAGCGCGAATCCATCCTGCCACAATTCCCCTTGCCTGAAGGCGAGACCGAAGAGAGCCTTTTCCGCAAGGAGTGCGAGGTAGGTCTGCGCCGTCGCTACGGAGACCCCGTTCCCCAAGCGGCATGGGATCGCTATGAGTATGAAGCGGGCGTCATCATTCAGCAGGGATTTCCCGCATACTTCCTCATTGTGCAGGAATACATCAACTGGGCGAAGAGCCAAGGTATCGGCGTGGGTCCGGGGCGTGGATCGGCGGCAGGCGCCATCGTGTCCTATGCTATGGGTATCACCGACCTTGACCCTTTGTCCAACGGACTGCTGTTCGAACGCTTTCTTTCTCCCGAGCGCATAGAGATGCCCGATATCGACGTGGATTTTGAGGATGAGCGCCGCCAGGAAGTCATCGACCATGTGCGCGATGTCTATGGCTCCGATCACATAGCCGGAGTTATCACGTTCGGTAAGCTCCAGGCCAAAAATGCCATTCGCGATGCCGCTCGTGTGCTGGGACATCCCTATGGCGTGGGCGATCGCCTGTGTAAGACTATCGGTGATGAGTTGGGGATCACGCTCAAAGGAGCGCTTGAAACCAATACCGATTTCAAAAAGATCTACGACACCGAGCCCGAATCGCGCGAGATCATTGATGCCGCTGCCTCCATTGAGGGCAATGTGCGCGGCGAGGGCGTGCACGCATGCGCCATTATCATCTGCCGAGATCCGCTTGTTGACCATGTGCCCGTCAAGCGCGACACCAAAGGCGGCGGCATGATCACCCAGTACGACGGCCACTACACCCCTGACTTGGGTCTGCTCAAAATGGATTTTCTTGGCCTGCGCACGCTGGGAGTGCTTTCTCGCGCGTGCCGTAACGTCAAGGAACGCTATGGCATACAGATCGATCCCGACGCGATTCCTCTGGACGATAAGGCTTCGTTCGATCTCATGTGCGGCAAGACGAACATGAATATGGACGGCCTGTTTCAGGTCGAATCAGCCCTGTATGTGAGCCTGTTTGCACGCATGAAACCACGCAGCTTCTCCGACATCGTGGCATCTATCGCTCTGAACCGGCCCGGCCCGTTGGAAAATGGCTTCGTCGATCTCTACGTCGATCGTCGCCGTGGGAAAAAGTCCGTGAGCTATTACGATGACCGGCTCAAGCCCATCCTTGAGGAAACCTACGGCACCATTGTCTATCAAGAGCAAATCATGCAGGTTTCCATGGTGATGTGCGGCTTTTCTGCCGGCAAGGCGGACAAGCTGCGCAAGGCAATGGGCAAGAAGAAGATCGATGTCATGATGCAGCTCAAAGATGACTGGTGCAACGGCGCGGTTGAGAACGGATTCTCTCTCGAAATTGCCGAGCGCATCTGGCACGATGCGGAAGAATTTGCCAAGTACGCCTTCAATAAGTCACATTCTGCAGCATACGCCGTGCTGGTCATGCGCACCGCGTACCTCAAAGCGCATTATCCGCACGAGTACATGGCTGCTGTCCTGTCAAGCTACATGGGCAATGCCGATAAACTGATCAAATACATTGCAAGCTGCACGCACAGCAATATCTCCGTGTTACCGCCTGACGTAAACACTTCCAACTTGGAGTTCACGCCCCTGAACGAGGGTATTCGCTTCGGTTTAGCGGGCGTGCGCGGCGTGGGCGAGAGCGTGGCTGAGGCCATCATAGCGGAGCGCAACGAGAGGGGACCTTATACGAGCTTGCACAATTTTGTGAACCGTCTGGACGCACGCGCATACAATCGCAAGACCCTCGAAGCGCTGATCAAGGCGGGCGCGTTTGATTCCACAGGCTATACTCGCAAGCAGCTGATGCACTTCATTGAAGAGACGCCGCTTTTGGAAAGCGCCTCCAAGCGTCAAAAAGATCGCGATGCCGGTCAGGTGAGCATGTTCGATCTGTTTGCTGATGTGGAGGATAGCGGTTTTGAGGAAGACGTGCCCGAGCCGGACGGCGTGGAGTGGGACAAGCGTACCCTGCTCGCCTATGAGAAGGAGATCTTAAAGATCTACGTGTCCGATCACCCATTGCGTCCGTACGAGCGCAACCTCCTAGAGGCAACTGAATATCGCTTGGGTGATCTGGCTGATCATTCGGGCGACATCAAGAGTGGAACCTTTGCCGGACTGGTGACCAGCGTGACCGTAAAGATGACCAAAAAGGGAACCAAGATGGCAAACTTTGTACTGGAAGATGTTACCGGACACGTAGAGGGCGTGTGTTTTAAGTACGAGGATTTCCGCGATGCTTTAGTAGAGGATGCCGTCGTCAAGATCAAGGGCAAATTCGAACACTCCGACCGCGGTGATCAGATACTGGCATTTGAGGTAGAACGCCTGGAGTTTAACGAAAGCCAAACAGGACCGAATCACCTGGAGATCAAACTGAATTCCTCGGACTTTGACGCGCTTACGTCCCAGCGGTTGCACCAGATTCTGACGCGCCACCCCGGCAATGATGCTGTGGTGTTGTTCGTCCAGAAGTCGGACGGGCGCAAGTTCCACGCAGAGCTTCCCATGACGGTGGACTCTGGGAGCAGTTTGCTTCATTCCGAAATGTTTGACCTTTTCGGTCGAAAGGTATGGGGGGCTGCCTGATGGCGGGCGGCTTGAAGTCTGCCGAAGACATTGCTGCTTTACGAAAGCGGCGTGCCGATGAGGCGCGCCTGGCGGGATATACCCACACGCTTTCTTTGAACGTACACTATAACGGCGCTCCGTTTTCGGGATTTGCCCGCCAGGCACACAGCAAGAAGGCAACCGTCCAAGGCGAACTCGAAGGCGCTCTTTCGCTGCTCTACAAGCGCGAAGTTAAAACGGTGTGCGCCGGACGCACCGATGCCGGAGTGCATGCTCGGGGCCAGGTGATAACCTTCGACATAACCGAGGACGAATTCGCCTCCCGCCCCCCTAACGCTCTCGAACGCCCTGTGAACGCGCTTGTGGACGATGCGATTTCAGTCGAGGCTGTCCAAGAGCGTCCGCTTGGGTTTTCTGCCCGATTCGATGCCAGGTGGCGCGAATATCGTTACCATATCTGCACGTGCAGTTGTCGTCCTGTACTGATAGCGCCCTTTGTATGGCATTTGGGCGGAGCCGACCTTGATTTGGCTACCATGAACAAGGCGGCTTCCTTTCTCGTCGGAGAACACGATTTCAAAAGTTTCTGCACGGCAGCATCTGCTCTAGGCAAATCGACGCATCGCAACGTGATGGAACTTACGGCATCTTCAGAAATAATCATGGAAACGCCCGTTATCGTGGTTCGCGTGGTGGGTAATGCCTTTCTTCATTCCATGGTGCGAACCATCGTGGGTACGCTCGTGGAAGTGGGGCGCAAAAAACGTCCTACTGACTGGGTAGGCGAGGTTCTTGAAGCGCGAAGCAGGCGTGTTGCCGGACAGAGCGCTCCCGCAAAAGGACTCGTATTGTGGCACGTGGAATACTGACGTTGTTCGAACTCGCTCCGCTTTGTTGGGTGCGAAGAGCGCTCTTTTCACGATAATGCGCCTCTTCAAAAGCCCCTTTGAAGCGCAATCGACTATCATGCGAACGCAACCGTTGGAAGCGACGGAAAAAGCAAAAGAGCCATTCCCGTGCAAATGGCACACCCGGCACGTCGCCTCCACCATACGCAGGTCTCCACAAAGGCGGCTGTTTGGCTGTGTGGTCAGGGTGTGGCGCTCTCATAATATGGGTAGAACGGCAGCACCCGAACCGTCCATAAGCCTAACAGCGCCGCATAGAAAGGTTTTTCATGGGTATCAATCTCTCTGGCCGCAGCTTTTTGAAGCTCCTCGACTTCACGACCGAGGAAATAGAGTATCTGCTCAAGCTATCCAAAGACTTCAAGGACATGAAGCGGGCCGGCACGCCGCATCGCTATCTTGAAGGCAAGAATATCGTATTGTTGTTCCAAAAAACCTCCACCCGCACTCGCTGCGCATTTGAGGTGGGCGGCATGGACTTAGGGATGGGTGTGACCTATCTTGATCCCAGATCGTCCCAAATGGGCACAAAGGAGTCAATTGAGGACACCGCTCGAGTACTTGGTCGCATGTTTGACGGTATTGAGTTTCGAGGCTACGCCCAAGAAGATGTCGAAGAGCTGGCTGCCAAATCCGGTGTTCCGGTGTGGAACGGTCTGACCGATCTGTGGCACCCCACTCAGATGATCGCCGATATCTTGACCGTGCAAGAGAGCTTCAACTACGACATCAGGGGAAAGACGCTGGTATTCATGGGTGATGCCAAAAATAACGTGGCCCGCTCACTCATGGTAGTGTGTTCTAAGCTGGGACTGAACTACGTGGCATGCGGACCTAAAGATTGCATGCCGGACGATGACGTTATCGCGTCATGCAAACCCATCGCTGCCGAAAACGGTTGCACCATCACCCTCAGCCAGAATCCAGAATCCGCATGTCGCGGAGCACATGTGATCTATACCGACGTGTGGGTGTCCATGGGAGAGCCCGACGAAGTATGGGAGCAGCGCATCAAGGGGCTTGCCCCCTACCGCGTGACCAAAGAACTGATGGCTCTCGCTGAGCCCAACGCCATCTTTCTGCACTGCCTGCCTGCCTTCCACGATACCGAAACCACCATCGCCGCCCAGAAGGCCGAGCAGTTCGGCATCACCGAAATGGAAGTCACCGATGAGGTGTTCGAGTCAAAACAGTCCAAGGTATTCGACGAAGCTGAAAACCGCCTGCACGCCATCAAGGCGATCATGTACGCGACCCTGAAATGACCTCTTCTTTATCGGGGCTTACCACGAGCGGCTCTCCAGAGAAACCCAAGATACCCGCCTCTCTGACGCGCTTAGGATGCGGTGGAGCGAGAAGACCACAGTGCCGAATGACAGGACAACTCCACTCACAAGCGTAGCCAAGAGGATGGTGCTCTCATCATTGGTTTCAACGAGTGTGCCACTCTCTTCTTCCTCCTGGTCGGCTTTCGTGTCCTGCGCAGAATCTGTGCCGCTCTCATCAGAAAGACCCGCGCTTAGATCAGCATTGTCCGACGTTTCGTCGGTGCCGTCAGAATCAGTCGTGTCCCCCGAAGAGTCGTTTTCCTCGGATGAGTTTTCCTCAGATGAGCTGTTCAAATCAGCACTCGCAGGCTGAGAGCCATCCGTACCCTCTTCCTCGTCCGTCAACTCGCCACTGTCTGCCTCCGATGATCCGTCTTCGGATTCGCTGACCTGCTGGTTGGAGACGGAAATCGTCGGAACCTCCTCGGGCACCGATGAAACGGATGCCGAAACTCCCGTATTCGCAGACAAATCCCCGTCTGTAGTATCGGTTGTACCATCTTGGGCACTTCCATCCGAAGCCACGTTGCCATTCGCACTCGATCCGGAATCTTCTTCTTGACCGGAGGTGGAATTGCTCGGAGTCTCACCCGTCTGAGCCTCATCTCCCGCTATGTAACTCAAGCATTCGGCCAGCTCGCTTCTGTAGCGGTTCTGCCACCCCTCGTGGTAGGCAGGCTGACCCGCGTAAAATATCGCAACATTGTCGATCACGTAATTGCAAAGGGTGGTTACGAACTCGCGATCGGACATGGCGTTTGCCGCCTCGTAGTCTCCCCCCCAAGCTCCCGGATAGTTATACGAACTGTAATAGGTGCCGCTCCAATCGTATCCGTCCGATACACCGCCCACGAACTTCTTCCATCCGGTTGTGCCGAACAGATTCGACATGCCCCATACAAGCCCCTTCACGCAGTCGGCACGCTCAGAGATGTCGATGCCAATGCTCATAAGATACTGCTCAGCAGGCAGATAATAGGTCTGGTAGGCCCAGCTGTCCTGCAGGGCCGAAAATTCCGTGGGGTTGGCTGCATAGGCGGCAGACCAGCACTCATTCAAAAGTTCACCGATATAGGTAAGACCACCCGAGTCATAAAGATCACCGGTAATGTCCGTGTACCCAACCCACTCGAACATCCAATATGTGGAAGGGTTATAGTAATAGCAGGAGATCAAAAAATCGCCTAGGCTGGAGCGGTTGTCAAACTGATAGTACCCCATGGCGTGATAACCATCGCTCGCCGAAAGAACCTGGCTGTAATTGGCTCCGCTCTCGTATTTCGCGAAATACTTCATCTCATCCGACACGCTTACGAGCGTAATCGATGAGGCAGTCGGGGTCGCATAGGTAGCCGAAAGAGCAGCAACGAGGCTTTGCTCTTCTGAAGAAAGAGTAGAAACGGAGCTTTGCTCTTCTAAATACTGTTCTTCTGAGTACTGCTCTTCAGAGTAAAAGTCGGATTTGTCGTATCCTGAGGGAGCTTCAATCGAATCAGAGGTGGCGAAGCTCTCTTGTGAAGCATCGGAGGGTACTCTGTCCTCAAAGCCTCCGTAAGTCCCGTCAGGTCGAGCGCCTCCGGAACCAAACGCCTCGCCGACAACTTCTGCGCTGGCTCCTTCTTCCGCTAAGGCGACTGTCGGCGTCATCCCGAACGCCAATGTAAGCGTCATTCCGGAAGCAACAATGTGTTTGACGGACTTCATGGAACTATCCCCTTCCCGCGCAACGCTCTTGTCGTTGCGTACCAAAAAATATAGCGAGCGGACGCAACACCCCCCGCGTATGCAGACAAAGCACGGCACGACACCACCCATCACGACAAAGGCGCGACACCCCCGTGTATGCACACAAGGTAGGAGTATATACCCCCCCCCGCACGAACACGAATAAATTACATTACCCATTTTGAATATGAAATTTTCACAATAGCATTTTGGGACTCTTACCATTTTGGGGATGGTAACGTTTCAGGATTACCCATTCCCATTTCGGGGTACACCCATTTCGCATATCCTCGGATTGGATGCGCATACGATGCTCAAGGCTCGCCCAGCCTCGCTTTAATGATAAGAAGACGTGCTCAGATGCAGAAGAACTCCTTTTAAGGAGCTGTGTCACACGCCTTGTTCCTTAACCCGTCGTGACCCTTGACAGGCGCATCAGCGCTGGGGATTTTCACCCATTAGAAACGTGTGTATGCTCGGCACACCACAAAACACAACCCGGCTTACGCCGGGTTGTTTCAGGTTCGATTGTTCAAAGACTCAAGGTCTATCGTTCTTCGGCTTTATCGGCCAAAACGATGACCTTTTTTCCATCGGCCTGCACGTAACCACCCTTGATGGCAAACTTTCTGTACGAACCGCCGTCTTCCTCCTGGATGCGAACTACGCCGTCGGCTAAGATGGACACAATGGGCGCGCGGTTGTACAGAAAACCCATCTCACCCTCGGAGCCGGGAACCACAACGCTGTACACGTCGCCGGAATAAAACTTCGCCTCAGGCGTCACGATATCGCAGGCAAACTTAGGCATGTCAGTCCTCGCCCTTCTTCATGGCTTCGTACTCGGCATACACATCATCAATGGATCCCTTCATGCGGAAGCACTGCTCGGGAATCTCATCGCACTCACCATCGAGAATGGCAGCAAAGGAGCGAACCGTGTCCTCCATCTTGACGTACTTGCCGGGCAGACCGGTAAATTGAGTAGCCACATGGAAGCACTGGCCAAGGAACTGCTGCGCTTTGCGTGCACGGGACACGGTGAGCTTCTGTTCATCGGAAAGCTCGTCCATACCTAAGATGGCAATGATGTCCTGCAAGTCCTTATAGTTCTGCAGCAACTCCTGGATGCCGGTGGCTACGCGGTAGTGTTCCTCGCCCACAATGGCAGGCTCAAGGGCGCGGGAGGTGGATTCCAGCGGATCAACAGCCGGATAGATACCAAGCTCAGCGATGGAACGCGACAGAACGGTCTTGGCATCGAGGTGGGTGAACGTGGTGGCAGGCGCGGGGTCAGTCAGGTCGTCAGCGGGAACGTACACGGCCTGTACGGAGGTGATGGAACCCGTACTCGTGGAGGTAATGCGCTCCTGCAAGTCGCCCATCTCAGTGGCCAGCGTGGGTTGGTAGCCTACAGCGGAGGGCATGCGACCCAACAGAGCGGATACCTCAGATCCTGCCTGAGTGAAACGGAAGATATTGTCCACAAACAGAAGAACGTCTTGACCCTGATCGCGGAAATACTCAGCCTCGGTAAGACCCGCCAAGCCAACGCGGA
>CAZLKG010000058.1:0-9409 GCA_964560045.1 uncultured Slackia sp. | reverse complement strand
TCATGGCGACCCTCCTCGCGCTTGGATGAGCTTTTCTTCAGAAAGCTCCGATCCGTCAAACAAAAGGGTTGCATGCTGCGACTTCTCACCGCAATCGGGATTGAAAATGGTCGCCCAACCCGCACGGTAAAACAAGCACAGTCGCTCGACATAGTTTTTTGCCGCAGCACGATCCATGTCGTTGCGGACTATCTCGAAGATACCCGTAAAGCATGCGGTGTTGATCATGTGCATAAGCTCGGGCGTGAGACGCCCTGATGTTACCGCGTCATTTCCTACAGTATTTATATAGTGGTAGGTAGTCGCGGTGTCGAGTTCGACAAGTCTGTCCATGAACTCGCGGTACAAGGATTCTTCCCCGCTACAAACGAGGATCTTAAAATCGTCAAAATGGTCATAGATGTAGTCGATCATTCCTTCGATGCCGCTATCAGCGAACGACTCCATGCGACTTTTCTGCTCGCTGGCAGGAATGCTTTCAAATTCATCAAAGGTTCGCGCCATAAAGTCAATCAGGCCGTCTGACGCAGGACGCACCACAGCAGCGTAGAGTTCTGCTTTGTCTTCATAGCGGATATAGATAGCTCCCTTGCTCGATTCAGCACGCGCGGCAATGGAGCGTAAAGATGCGCCTTCATAGCCCTTTTCGAGGAATTCGGCACGTGCCGCCTCGATAAGGCGCTCAGTAACGCCTTCTTCTCGCTTCGCCATTTCGCCCCAATCAAGACCAACGGTTTCAAACTGGCGTTTTGAATAATAAACCATGTCTAACTTTTGTCAAGAGCGCAATATCACAAAGCGATAAATCTATTCTGGCATCCGACAGAAACCCGTTTCATGCACAAGTTCATAGGCCCCGTTGCGCGATATGCCAAACTCATCGCGCAGGACACGCGCAACATCCTTCTTTGATAGCTCTCCTGCCCCCAAAAGCTCTGCCGCCCGCCGCGCCGCAGAATCCGAGCGCTTTTGCTCGGCGTCGGCTGTCTCTTTTTGCGTTGGGGGTCCTATGACCAACACAATCTCTCCGCGCACACCTTCTTGCGCCTTGCGGCGAGCGAACTCAGCGGCTACCTGTGGGGCAGGTGCTCGATACACCTCTTCATGCAGCTTGGTAAGCTCGCGACACACTGCTACCTCACGGTGGGGAAACACACTCTCGATGGCAGCAAGAGCCTCATCCACTCTCTGTGGGCTTTCAAAGAACACGAGCACGGCATCGAGAGAGGTAAGCCCTTCGAGGACTCTGCGACGCTCGTTGGTCCTGCGCGGGAAGAATCCGCCGAAATAGTAGTGGGGGTTGTTGAATCCGCTGGCAACATAAGCCGTCGATACCGCCGACGCACCGGGAAGTACCACCACGTCGTATTCTGCGTTTCGCACCGCCTCAATCAGCCGCGCGCCGGGATCCGATACTCCCGGCATACCCGCATCGCTGCAAAAGGCAATCGTTTCCCCCTTTGCAACGCGCTCGACAATTCGCGCGACCTGGTGCTTCATAGTCGCCTCATCAAGGCGCTCCAGGCGCTTCTCTATGGAAAAATGTGCCAGCAGTCTACCCGTGACGCGCGTATCCTCAGCGCATACCACGTCAGCCTTGCGTAGCTCCTCAAGCGAACGTGGGGTCATATCCCCCAAATTTCCAATAGGTGTGGCACAGATAACAAGCCGACCAGCCACGATGTCGCCCTCCTCTCGGGCCGAACGACTCTCAAGCCCCTCCCAAGAACCTCTCAAGCCACCCGACGGGGCGCATTATATCCCGTGCTGCACTTCAAAGCGAAAGAGCGCAGGGAGGACGTCGCGCTATTCCTAACGCGCTATTCCCAATTGACCTGAACGCTGTCCGCACCCACGGCATCTGACAGTCCCTCCACATCATCAAGCCTCCCGATGCGTGTGTAGCTGTACCTCGTGGAATGCGACTTGTAGAACAGCACCAAACAGTCGGATCCGTAAAGCATGATGTCGCCCGCCTGGATAGTACCGGGGTTTGTCGCGTCTTGCGGCAGGGTCGTATCAAGGTAGCAGTACTTCTCGTTTCTGTTGAGTTCGCTCATGCTCAGCGTCATGGGCAGCATCGCCACAAGGGCCTGCGAGGTTTCGTTGTCCTCCAATGTAGCGGAAAACGCTGTCCCATTGATGGTGAGTGTCATTGTCAATTCTTCTGCCATGGCAGATTCATCCCTTCAACTCTCAGATGTAATGTCCATGCCGAAGTACGCGTTGGAAATCTCGGACAGCTCGCCAGAATCGCGCATGGCGGCTATGGCTTCGTTCATGGCCTGCAGGAGGGTCGCCGTGGCATCCTCGCTGCGCAACGGAAACGCCACCTGCACAGACTCATCATTGATTGCAGCGATTTTCAGATCGGAGTCGGGATGCTGTTCCATGTAATCGTAGAACACCACCTCGTCGTTGAGGGTCGCATCAATACGACCGCTTTCCAGAAGCTCGATGGTTTGGTTAAAATCGTCCACGCCCGTATTGGTGGCTCCGTAGCTTTCAGCGAGGGTCGCATAACTTGAACCCAGCGTGTTGGCCGTGCGCTTGCCCGCAAGATCCTCCATTGAGGTGATATCGGAGTCGCTTTGCGTGATAACCACGATGCGATTGAACGCATAGGGGTCAGTAAAATCGTATTTTTCCTGGCGCTCCTCCGTCACACTCACGCCGTTGGCCATCGTGTCGTAGCGCCCGGAATCCAATCCAGCCAAAAGGCCATCCCACTCACCTTCGGCGAACTCCGCCTGAACGCCTAGATGTTCGGCGATGCCCTGCGCCACATCAATATCGAAGCCCACAAGCTCGCCGGATTCATCATGGAAGGTCCACGGACTCCAGGTTCCTTCGGTGCCAAACGTCATGGTGCCGCCATCTTGAATCTGCGCCAGCAAATCGTTGTCTTCTTCCGACTGCGAAGCCTCAGCGCCATCCGTCGCATCTTCACTGCCGCCCGAGCTGCTGCATCCGTATAAAGACCCAAACGTTGCTAGAGCAGATGTCGCTCCAACAACGAACGTCCTGCGCGTTATCTTCTTCATGCAAACCTTCCCTTTCATCGCTTTTTTCTCATTTCGCCTCTTGCTGCCTTATTTCGCTTCACGTTGCTTTACTTCATTTCTCGTTATTTCACTTCGTCGCCTCATCTCATTACTTCCGTTTCCTCCCGTCTCACCCCCCCCCAGGGCCTTTAGAAGCCCCTTTGAGTTTCATCAGCGGAATGACTTCATGCGCAAAACTCCAATCGCTTCACCGCTCGGCGCCCTGAACATCAAGACCATCCACCACGCGCAAAAACGCCCGGACACGATCATCTGCGGAGGTCTCAAAAAAATCGCGAGCCGGAGCCTGCGCCGCAATGCGTCCGTCCTCCATGAAGGTCACACGGTCGGCAACGTTGCGGGCGAAACCCATCTCATGAGTCACCACGATCATCGTCATGCCACGTGCGGCGAGACTGCGCATGACCGAGAGCACTTCAACCGTAAGCTCCGGATCGAGTGCACTCGTGGGTTCGTCAAAAAATACGATCTGCGGATCGGTGGCCATGGCGCGAGCGATGGCTACACGCTGCTGCTGTCCGCCGGAAAGCTGGGTGGGATAGGCATCCAGACGCTCAGCCATGCCTACATCCTTCAGACAGCGAACGGCTTTTTCATAAGCCTCTGCCTTAGGAATCTTGCGAGCTACCGTCAGTCCCTCCATCACATTCCCCAACACCGTGCGGTTGCGAAACAGGTTGTAGTCCTGGAAAACGAATGCGGTCTTGCGGCGCACGTCGGCAATCTGCCGTGCACTCGCGCGATGCATATCCACTTCTTGATCGTCAAAAACAAGCCTACCCGCATCGGCACGCTCCAAAAAATTGGCACACCGCAGAAGTGTAGTCTTGCCAGAGCCTGACGGTCCTAAAACAGCCACCACATCGCCTGGTTCCACGGACAGATCAACCCCGTGTAATACCTCGGTGCCGCCAAATGCCTTGCGCACCCCTTCGAGCATAAACATCTACGGAGCCGTCCTTTCCACCCCGCGCTCTGCGAGCTTTTTCTCCCCAAGGCGCTGCAGCCACGTAAGCACCGTGGAGAACAGCAGGTAGATGAGGGCCACCTCCAAATACAACGGCAGGGCCTCATAGGTGCGCGATATGATCTGTTGCGTTGCCATAAGCATCTCCAATACCGTGATATTCGCCGCGAGCGAGGTGTCTTTCACCAGGGAGATAAGCTCGTTTGACAGCGGAGGGAAGGCGGTGCGCATGGCCTGCGGAAGCACGATTCTGCGCATGACCTGCCCATATGTCATGCCCACGCAATAGCCTGCCTCAATCTGACCGCGAGGAACCGCCTCAAGCGCTGCGCGGATGGATTCAGCGGCATAGGCACCCGTATTAATGGAGAACACAATCACGGCCGCAGGAAATGGATCAAGTATCACGCCTAAATCCGGGAGACCGTAGAACACCACATACAACTGCACCAAAAGCGGCGTACCTCTGACCACCCAGATGTAGAGCCGAGCTAACTGCTTGAAGACAGGCACGTTCGCAAACTGCACAAGCGCCACAATGGTGGCGATGATGAGCGCAATGGAAAACGAGACTAAAGTCAGCGGAATGGTTGCCGTAAGTCCTGGGATAAGAATGGCACCGAAGGAGTTTACGAGTATGTCCCAGACGCGCTCGCTCATGCAGCCCTAACATCTCCTCATCGCGATGGTTTAGCTCAAAGGCTCAAGGTTTACGGGTTTATGGGTTTATGGGTCTGTGGGATTGCGGGATTGCGGAATGCGTCCCTACCCGTATCCCAGCTTGCCCATATCCCGGTGCGCCCATATTCCGGCTGCCCATTCAACGTTTTGGAGTTGGCTCTAAGTCAAGATGTGCCGACAAACCCCACAGGACATTCATGCCAACCTTGACTGTATCGATTCCGGAGGCGTTGACATGACGCATCTGAGGCCCCTATCCAATAGCTGTATTCGATATCAAGTCATGCGATTTTAGAATGCGGAGGATACTTGGTGATTACTCGTGACTACCCCGGCTAACACCTTCGTGGTCATGGCCGTGACCTGTAACATTTTCTCCATCCCCATCGGATTCATTGTTCTCTCCGCCGGAGCCGTGGCCATCGCCATGATCCGAGCCGCATCCCCATTGGACATCCACGCCCATGGAGTTTGCGAGATCGTAGAGCTCTCGCATGGTCATACTTGAAGCCTCGCTGAGCTCTATATCCACTCCGGCTGCGACCAGAGCCTGATACGCTCGATACTTTCCCATGCCTATGCCGTATGACGTTGCCTCGTGATGCTCACCCGAACTTGCCCGCGAGCAATGCGCTGCACTGCCGGAGTTCTCGAAATATGAAAGGCAAACCGATTCGATGGTATCGTAGCGATCATCTGAGTCGCACACGATGCTCACCTCTATTACGGCATCATCTTCAAGAAAGCCCTGATCGGTCATCGCCGTCTCTATTGCGTCAAGCGCTTCGATGTAGGACAGACCCTTGACCTGGGCTTGATTGAGTACTGCCTGTCCGTCGTCGCTGTACGCCGTCGTCTCAACCACCCGATCGAAGCGATTGATGGCAAGCTCAATAGAGGGATTCACATCAATTCCCATATACGCCGTGGGAGTCAAAAACGCAAAGAGATATCCACCTGTGCCTACCAGAGCCAGCAGGAGGCTTGCCGCAATTGCTATTTTGATACTCAGTGAGCGGGTACCTTGCTTCGTCCTGCGGATTCGGTCACGGGCAACAAGGGAATTTGAAACCCGAGGGACATTCGGAATATCCGGGGCATCCGGGGCATTTGGGATATTTGAAACATCTGCAGCATCCGGAGAATTCAGACTATTTTCATATTCCCTCTTTGCCTCAATAGCCTGAAGCGCCCGATTGCGCACAGATGTTGGAAGATGCACCGCCTCGAAGGCATCGCGCACGCGATTTTCCATGTCGCTCATGACAACGCCTCCTTGAGTTTGGCTTTGCCGCGCGAAATCCACGAATACACCGTACCTTCGGGCATGTCGCATATCTTGGATATCTCGCGGGCGGTGTATCCTTCGCAGAGCGAAAGGTAAAGCTGTGTTTTGGGCGGATCGCTCAACGCATCCATCGCGTCAAGAATCTCGCACACACCCTGCTCACATCCTTCGTCTATACCGTATTCCGCCGAAAACGCCTCATCACCGCATCGCGCGAAACGCTCTTCAAGCGATGCGTTTTTGAATCGCTTCGATTTAAGAATGTCTTTGCACTCATTCATCGCCACGCGCAAAAGCCAGGCCTTGACATGCTCACCGTCGCAGAACGGCTCGTCGCGCATCGCGTATTTGATAAAGGTATCCTGAAACACGTCCTCGGCATCAGCAGCGGTCAAATAGAGGATGCACGCGCGCCACACGGCGTCGCCATACATCCCCATCACTTGCTCTATTTCGCGCGAATCGCGCACCCAACCCCTCTCTTGGAGAAAACGAAAGCGCCATGCGCATCCGCTGAACAGTGGCGGCTTGTCACGCTTTGCCAAATCGACGAATAAGATCTGCCGGACTCAAATGCGCCGCCCGCCCTCGCCTATTCATGGCCGTAGCCATGATGGCTTCCTTGGCTGTGGCCATGATGCCTAAATCTATAATACCCCTCGCCGCTGTTATTGCTGCTATCGGTGCCACTGCTGCCATTGCTACTACTACCACTATCACTGCTGCTACTGCTGCCAGCGAATCCGTGGCAGGAATGCGCCTCGATTCCACAGGTATCGCAGATACCGTCACCATTATCGTCAACGAATCCGAAACACGAGCCTGAAACAACCCCGCAATTGTCGCAAATGCCATCTCCGTCATCATCAACAAAGTTGGTGCACAACCCGGCTAGCGCACCGCAATTGTCACACGTGCCGTCGCCATCGTCATCAATGAAGCCGGAACACGTGGAGCTTGTAGCGTGCAACTGAGCATCGTTTAGCAACTGAGCCAGCCCTGACAGATTTGAGGTTGAATAACTTGAACTTGATTGTGTAGAGGATTCAGCCGAGACAGTGGTTACTTGGGTTTGGGACGTGTTGTCCTCCTGAGCGCTCGCAGAACAGCCCGCAAGTGCCACCATTGCTACAGCCACCAACACTGCGGCCAAAACAGCAAACGCCTTCCTTCCAAGCAGCACTGTCTCGTCTGTTTGCGCCTTTGCATCCCAAATCTTTTCCACGGTTCACCACACCTTTCATCGCGGCCAAAGCATGCCTTCGCTCACCCGGAGCGTGCGCTTTTGTTAGATTCTCTATAGAGCATCCCGAAAGCTCTCCGCTTTCTTCGACCCTTCGCCATAAACACGAACCACCGCTGCGAATCCTTGCACGAACATGAAAAATTCTCTGTAAGTTACTGCTATGGAGAACCCATTGCCAAAAGAGCAATGACGCATATAAGCATCATGAGCATGCAGGCAGCAATTGCAAACGCAATTCCAATGGCCACACCCTTGACGCCTTGAACCCTACGCACAGCAGGAATCACTCGCACAATGAGGCGTTTATCGAAGAGCGCGAACACGATTCCTGCAAATGCGAGCGTGACGCCTCCGTAGACAATTGCGTTGAACCATAACGGATATGCGCTCTCATCCGCACCGGGGTACGAAACAGTCTGATTAAGAGCAATCGCACCAAACATCACCAGGGAAAGCAGCAAGAGCACATCCCAGATAACCCCCACCCAAAGCGAAAAGGCCACCAGGGCCGAACGGAGACCATCGGGAGCTTGGCGTCCGCGACGCCCACGAGGCTCCTGGTGTCCGCGATGTTTTCCTGTTAAATCGTTTCTCCTCAGCACAGCATGACGCGGAAGGGTAAACGGCGGTACGGTAGGGGTCAAAGAGTCGCTACGTTTGTCAACATCGTTGTCGTCTGTGTTCCCATGGACGCTCGTGCATTCACTTCCTGCTGCCTTGAGAAACGCTTCCTTGAAATCACGTGCGCTTGCATAACGATCCTCAGGATCAAAAGCGGTCGCACGCAGCATCACCTCACGCACCGGCGCAGGAATACGCACATCGGCAAAACCTGTCTCGCGCACATGCGCATCAGGAGTCTTTTCCGTAAGGCAGTAATAGAGAAGCATGCCTAGAGCATACACGTCGCTGCGGGCGTCTGTCTGGCGGTAACCAAACTGCTCAGGTGGGGCATAAGCGCGCGTACCAAAACGGGCGGTATCAGCATCGGCATCCTCACGAAATGCGCGAGCAATGCCAAAGTCTATGATGGTGAGGTTGTCTCGTGAAAGAATAACGTTGCTTGGCTTGAGATCGCGATGAATAATAGGCGGTGTGAACTCCTCATGCAGCTCAGAGACCGCATCACATAGCCGGCAAAACACATCAGCAGCAAGTGGCATTGAGGGGTCGCAACGATAAACCACCTCAGCAAGCGTCTCGCCACGCACGTATTCCATGACAACTACGTGCGCATCGTCGCAATCGTAGCAATCAATGATGCGGGGAATGAAACGGAAGCGCTTGCCACCCCGCTGGGCTTCGAAAATGCGTCTGTACGCCAGACCCACGCCAACATCGCGCTTGATGTATTTGCGGATGTAGGGGCCTTGCTCTGCCCCATTTGCACCGACGAACATCACGCGCTGGGTTGTTTCAAGCAACGACTCCTTAAGCACCGCATCTGCGCGATAGCATTCCTCGCGTTTGAGCGCATTTAGGTGTTCTGCCAGTTCATCGGGTTCCATGGGAGCCATGGTATCAGACCAGAAAGTCGACATAGCGCGGGTTTGATACAAGGCGGACAATTGGATTGATCGTGAGAGCGAGATACGGAAAAGGGCAAAACAAGGAGAACCCCCCCCCGTTTTACGAAAACAGCTTCTTGAACTCTCGTAAATGTTGCAACGCCCCAGACGGGAAGAGTGGTTGCAAACGGTGGGTTGCAACCGACGCAATCAGCAGATGGTTTCCTCGCCAAAGCGATACAGCTCCTCGTCGGTGCGCTGAAGCGAATAGCCGCGATCAAGACAGAAAATGATGATAGCGTCGCGACGGTTTTTACAATAGAGCTCATTGATGCCAGCAGCTTGGAGCAGGCGGTTTGCCTCTTTGAGCGTAAGTTCCATAGAGAACACGAGCTGCAGAAGTTTGTTGCGCTTGGGGTGACGTTGCCCCATGAAGATCTGATACCCATATGTCTCGTTGAGGCCCGCCTTGCGCACCACGTCGGCACGCTCCATTCCCTTTTCATCGAGAAGCTGCTGAAGATAATCCGGCAAAGTGCGCGCAGTGATCTTGCGCTCGTTAGCAAACGTAACCGGATCGGGAGCCGCCAAAAGCTCTTCGAGCAGTTCTTCTGTCAGCGGCTCTTTCACCCGGCGCTTCCTTCGCTTTCTTTT
>CAZLKG010000057.1:0-9537 GCA_964560045.1 uncultured Slackia sp. | reverse complement strand
TTTGAACCTGCGGCCTCTGCGTCCCGAACGCAGCGCTCTACCAAACTGAGCCACGTCCCGACGTCCTTCGGTAGACAGCGCGCCCTATACTAACATAAACCCATCGGCATCAAACCGATTATTTGCTATGCACAAGGCCGTCATACACAGAGGGATCACGGAGCAGCCTCGCCGGAAAGCGACATCATCGACGCTCCCTAAAGACTCACCACACCACAAACACTACCACCTCAATGCACAGTAGAACAGCGAATAGGTGGAATAGCACACCACCTTACCGGGACTCGGCGCGTGGATGTATTTGCCACCGCCGGACGTTGCACAAATACCCACATGGCCGCTCTTATACAAAACATCGCCGGGTTCAGCCTGCGAAAGCGAGAGGACGTAGTTCGCAGAGGCATACTGCGCCTCCGTGTTATGGGGAAGACTGTAGCCCGTGGCGTTGTAGCAATACATGGTAAGACCTGAACAGTCAAATCCGCTCGGTGTGCTACCACCCCACACGTAGGGCACGCCAAGCATGGACTGGGCAACACTGAGAGCTGCCGTGTTAGGAGTTCCACCACCACCGGAAGAACTGGAGGTGGAAGAAGATCCAGATGAGTCACTGCTAGAATCGCTAGAGTCGCTAGAGTCGCTAGAGTCGCTGCCGGAATCACCGCCAGAGTCAGAGGAATCATCACCGGAATCGCTACCGGAGTCGCTGCTCTCTTCTTCCTCAGCAGCAGCCTGCTGCGCCTCAAATTCCGCCTGCAGGCGGGCAGCCTCAGCCTCTGCTGCGGCCTGGCGCTCCTGCTCCACAAGCTCGGCAACCTTGGCATCAAGCGACTCTACCTCAGCTTCATATTCTTCCACAAGCTGCTCGGCCTCGCTTTTGATGGCTTCGGCCTCATCCATCTTCTGTTGGGCGATTTCTGCCTGGGACTCGTACTCGGCACGCTGAGCCTCATTTTCCTCTCTCAAAGCCTTGGTCTGAGCCACGAGATCGGCATCGGCCTCGTTGATGGTCTGCAGAGTGCTCCAGTTCTTAAGAAAATCCTCGAAGGAAGACGATCCTACGAGAACATCCAAAAAGGTTATCTGGCCGTCGCGATACATTCCGCGAGCACGGTTTCCCAGGCTTTCCTGAAGTTCGGATATCTTCGCGCTGTTCTCATCGATGCGAGCCTGAGCCTCTTCCATCTTGGCGGTGGCAGCATCGTAATCTTGAAGGGCGGCGTAGTAGTCGTCCGAAGCCTGGTTCAGGCG
Organism: uncultured Slackia sp.; assembly: GCA_964560045.1. Classification (GTDB taxonomy): domain Bacteria; phylum Actinomycetota; class Coriobacteriia; order Coriobacteriales; family Eggerthellaceae; genus Slackia. Next base: position 8,286 of record CAZLKG010000057.1, on the reverse strand, counting down.
TTCATGCATATCGTCAAGTTTGGCACGCGCCTCATCGGCCTGAGCCTGAACCTCAGAAGACGTGAGTTCCTCGTCATCATCATCATCCGCGAACGCCGGATAGGACAGCGCGAGGGAGGCAAATCCAAATGCTACCGCCCCTCCCACAAATGCGCGCCGGGTCAGATTGGACTTGAGTTCAGTCATACAAAAACCCTCCGTGAGTCGCTAGGGGATGCGTGTACCGTAACAAAAATCGGTGAGTGGCATGTGATGCCCGTCTTATTACCACACCCATGCTACAAAGCGTTCATAACCGTTCACAAAGCGACTTCATGCAATTTCATGCATACCGCCACAGGCGCAAGACCTATGAGAGCGCAGCACAAAACGCATCAAGAAGCAGTATCGCCTCGTGGTGCGCCGCCTGGTCGATGCGCGCCTCATCTGCCCCAATGTCGGGGGCAGCAACTTCTACCGCGATGCGCAACGATCCTCCTTTTCGATCGGCGGCGCGCTGAGCCTCTATTGCTCCCGCAATGCGTCGCGAAAGCATGGAGGTGTCATCGCGAACCACACGGGGAACTCCCGCATCACTCTTGGATGTCTCGCTCACGATATGCGCGAGCAGCATAGTGTCATCAGGAGGAACCAAAAGTGTCTCAGCGCTCACCATCCTGGAGCGGGGATTGGTGGCGAGCGCCAAATTGGAGATAAACGATGCCACTTTGCGTGAGAATGCATCGGTGCCGAAAAGGCACACGGCATGATGCTCCAGCACATCGGCTGCGCGGGCGAACCCCATATAAGCACGATCCTCAATCTGGGGCTTGTCCATCCAGGCATTGTGCAGATTCTTGATGACGGCGTAGGTCTCAAGTCCGGCTATGCCGTCCGACTCAATGCCCATGCTCACCTGAAACTTTCGCAGCGCGCCTTCGACATAGGCATCAAAAACCCCGCTTACACCACCCGTGGCAAAGCCTAGGGCACCAAGCGCCGACTGCAGCGCCTCCACGTCACGGCCGCGAAAATTCGGAGTACGCAGGTAGAGAAGGCGTTGCCCCAAATCAAAATCCTCGCCCTCAGAATCCTGTCTACGAATGGTCTGATCGGACACCGCATCGCCTCCTTACTTGAGCCGATTGATGAAATAGTCTGCCATTGACACCAGCAAGTCACGCGCGGGGCTTTTGTCAAGCATGTCAATAAGACGGTTCTTGGCGATGCTTGTGAGGTTTTCCGCATAGTTATGGGCGTATCTGACCGACCCACTCTCGCGCATAATGGAAACCGCCTCAAAAAGCAGGGCTTGATCGGTGGTTTTGCTGGAGAGGATCTCTATCAGGCGATCGCGTTCTGCAGAGTTAGAGTTCTGAAGCGCATGAACCACCATGAGCGTACGTTTGCCTTCGGTGATATCGCTACAGAAATCCTTGCCCAGCGTTTCGGGATCTCCTTCAATGTTAAGCAGATCGTCTTGGATCTGAAACGCGAGGCCCGTATCCAAGCCGTAATTGCGCAGCGCCTCAATCTCGGATTCGTTGCCGCCGCCGATGATGGCTCCTATTGCTAGGGGCACCGCACCTGAATAATGCGCCGTTTTGTGGGTCGCCATGATCAGGTAGTCCTCAGGAGTGATGTCATAGCGCTCGTCACGCGCCCAACCCAAATCAAGTGCTTGGCCCTCGATGGTGCGGCGGGTCATCTCGACAAGCTCGGTCACCACACGAACCTTCACAGCGTCAGAGAGAGTGGGATCTTTCATCACGCTGCCGTTAACGAGAGAGAGCGCCAAATCACCTGCGTTTATGGCGATTGCTAAGCCCTCAGTCAGATGCAGACAGGGCTCGCCGCGGCGCAGCATGGCATCATCGGCAATGTCATCATGAATGAGTGCAGCTGTATGAAAATGCTCGATCGCCGCCGCCGCCGATGCGGCCTTGCGGATATCGCCCCCCACAGCAACACAGGCCGCGAAGCAGATGAGCGGACGATGGCGCTTACCACCGTTGCTGCCGTACCTGAACAGCGGGCCATAGAGGTAACTTTCCATATCGGGATGGGTACTGCGGGGAATATAGGTGTTTACCAGGTCGCCAACGGTTTCGGCATACAAGTCGAGGTATTCCTCAAATGTGCAGGGTGGATTGTCCACCGCCGCCTGCAGAGCGTCTATTTTGGCACTCCGATCGTCATCTACCGTCATGCTGTAAATCCTCTATTTCCGCACATGAATGAAACACGTCTTGGATGAATTTTTTTCATCGGCTCGAGTCCCACCTTTGGGAACACAAACCCGATATAGCTTCTTTCACGTTCCAACCTGGCAGGAGTGATGGAACTGGTAGGGGCGGTGGGACTCGAACCCACAAGCCTTGCGGCGGCGGATTTTAAGTCCGCTGCGTATGCCAATTTCGCCACACCCCCACATGTAACATCGCGTCCATCAAGACGTGATGAGCTATGATAACAAAAAGGCCGCCCGGCACAGCCTCCGACACGAAACGCACCCATTAGGAAGCGCACTTCCCCGCACCCCCCGTAAAATCACGAGCTGCTTCCAGCACGATACCTTTGAGCAGATCGCTTTCGCTCGCTGTGAAAGAGGTTACGTTTGCAAGATCCATCACCGCCCCCATAATAACGGCTCCACCGGGAAACACACCGGCACGCTTGGGATGAATACCCACAACCCTCATGCGATCTTTGAGCGGCAGCGAGAGCATCCGTCGTGCCACCCGGTCGAACTCGTCCCGCGTCACCTGAGCACCATGCACCTTCTGCGGATCATAGGGCACAAGCGCGTCGCGCACGGCCACAACACTCGTGGGCGTTCCGGCCACGGCAACCAAACGCTCGCACGGTATCGCGCAGTGCTCGAAAAACGGCTTTAAGGTCTCAAAGGCCCACGTACGCGCCGCAAAAAGCTCTTCGTGCAAGGGCGGATCGCCTTTGAGAAAGCGTTCAGTCATACGGCGACACCCTATGTTAAAGGAATGGCGTGCCCGTAGATCCACCTCAAACGCAAGCGGATCATTTCCGGCACTCGCGCGCCCGAAAACAAGTTCAGTGGATCCGCCTCCGATATCTACGAATAGCAGATCCTCGCCACGAAAGTCGCTTGCGGCTCCTAAAAAGGAAAGTTCCGCTTCGCGCTTGCCGGAGGCCACCGTGATCTGAATCCCCATATCTCGCAGGCGGGCCACGAATTCGTCAGCATTGTCCGCATCGCGCCCCGCACTGGTGGTGAGGGCGACAACACGATCAACCGAACGCTCCTTTGCGCATTCGTCTATCGCTTGTTTGTAGTCTGCCACCGTTGCTGCTGTGCGCTCAATGGCTTCAAAGGAAAGCAGACCCGAAGCATCAACTCCTTCGCCCAGATTGGTGATGGTAGTTCGCCTGATGACCGTACGCACGCCAATCTCATCAACATCGGCAACGAGAAGCCTCGTGGTAACGGTGCCCACGTCAATGGCAGCCACACGCATGCTATCCTCCTTGCCCTGAGTTTATCCGCCTCCGCCTCTTTGCGCAGCAGAGTGCCACAACTCGAATTCCCCAAACAGAGGCACGACAGTTCCGCCACTGCTCGCACTTTCCGATAACGCCTCGCCTGCCCCTCAGACAACGCGCTGCATCATGGAAGCTCCCGGGGCTGTCGATTCTGTCCTACTACACATTCTCCTCATCAAGAGACGCCTCATCAGAGGAATCCTCCTCTGCGGAAGCCTCATCATCTTGAGTCGTAGTGGGATCGGTGTAGCCAAATATCACATCAAGCACCGGCGAATACCACGTTTCGGGCGCAGCGATGCTGCCGCTTACAATCTTGGTATTGATATTTGTTTCCTCATCCTCAGAATCCTCCGAAGAATCCTTCACTACCACTACGGCTATCTCGCCCTCTTGAACCCAGCCGAGTTCTTCACGTGCAGCATCCTGGATGCCTTCATCGGTGTTGAGATAATCAATGCTGTCCTGCAAGGCGGTGTTGCGCTCTATCAGAGCATCGTATTCAGCTTGGAGACGATCCTCTTCACGCGATTCAAGATACACCTGCTGAGCGGTAGGGTACAAAAACAGCACCACCGCCGCTACGCACACCAAACATCCCGCCGCAACGGCAATGCGAGATGCGGTGAGGGAGCGCAGCTTTTTGGGTTTGCGCGCCTTGCCTGCCGTAAAAGAGGAGGCGCCACTCGTGGATTCAGCCATCTCTTCACATGCTCGCTTATGATTTTTGCCCATCACAACCTTATACACAGCGGCACGCGAACCTGTTTCCTCAGAGGGAGCGCTTTTGCCGAACTGGCGGGCGAACATCTTTTTCGCCTTTGCTTTCAAGCGCTTTCTGCGCTCTTCATCGCGCTTGGATTCGCGCGATTCTGCCTGATTGTCGCGCTCAGAACCTTGCGATTCCACCTCGTCTGTCGCCACATCACGCTTGGACTCTCGCGGTTCTATTTGTTCATTGCGCCTAGATTTGCTCGACTCCACCCGTTTGTCGCGTTTGGATTTGCGCGACCCTGCCTGCGCGCCATCGGATCCTTCCTCCTGAGGATTCTCGGTCACATCTGATGACTTCTCGGGAAAAACGTGCACTGTGGGAGAACGGCGCTCGGATTGCGAGAAACCGGTGGCACGGGAGGTATCAGAATTGCTCTGATCTGACGCCGACGAAGAACGTGAAGATGCCCTTGTCCGTGAAAACGGACTTACGAAAACGGGCATGTCTTCAACATCGGCGGGAGTGAATATGGTCGAGTTGCCCGAAGAAGAATCAGGGACACTACTCGCACGCATCGGAGGCGCGCCAAAAGAGTTGGAGAGGTGAGCGTTCTCGCCGCGATCAGATTGAGTCGAAAAAATACGGCGGGCTTCGTCGAAAGAAATAATATTACCTTGGCTGTCCATAAGACCAGGCGCTCCTTAATGCATCGTGGTGTGTTTAGAGTGTGTGTAATGCGTGAGCGTTTGGCCATGGTAGCACAAAGAAGCGGCTCGCATGTGGATGCGAGCCGCCTTCAAAAATATTTCAGCCGATTCTGACCTTCAAATTACAAAGCCTAATGCAGGTTTTCACCTCATAGACTTCAAGTCAGGTCAAGACAGGCAATCGAGGGCTTCAGGCAGATAATCGAAAGCCGAAATCCAAACGACAGAAAGCATGGCTTTCGACATCGATCGAGGTGCTAAGCGAGCAGAGCCTAGATGACCGAAATCTGCCCCGTGGCTATCATGGCGATACTCACCACAAAGAACATCACGATGATCGCCGCGACAATTTTATCAACAACCTGAGGTAGAACCGCAGCACCACGCTGTTTTTCGCCCACGGAATAGAGGATGATACCGGGAGCAAACAAGATGGTAGTAATCATCAGCCCGGTAAGTCCGCCCGCGTACACCAAAAACACGCTGTACACAAAGCCGACGGCACCCACTATACGATAGAAGACAATGCCTTTGCTCCCAGCAAGGGCGTAGGTATCTTTTTTCGCGGCGCATATGAGCGCATACAGGGTGCTAAAGAAATACGGAACCAGGATCATGGACACGCTCACGCCGTAAAAGAACTGATAGGTTTGTTCGGAAAACAGCTGGACTATCAGGAAAAGCTGGATGACTGTACAACTTACCGTGCAGGTGACGATAGGGCCGCCCGCTTTGCCTATGTGCGCGAACGATTTGGGGAAGACGCCCTGTTCGGCAGCCTCAAAGGGAACCTCGGAGGAAAGAATGGTATAACCCAGCATAGAACCCAAAAGCGACAGGGCTACACCCAAACTGATAAGTGCTCCACCCCATGTGCCAACGCAAGCCTGCAGCACGCCCGCCATGGAGGGATTGGCCAGTTCGGCCAGCTCTTCGCGCGGCAGGATACCCATGGACAGGATCGATACCATCAAATAGACGGCCAAGATGCCAAAAAATGCGATGACGGTGGCACGGCCGACATTCTTGCTATACTTGGCGCGCCCCGAAATAGCAACGGCACCCTCAATACCCAAGAATATCCAGATACTCACACCCACAGTGGCCACAACCTGATCCCACAGCGGAAGACCGTCGGATGCACCCCAAAAGTTGTCCATAAACACGGCAGGATCGAAGTGCATGGATAACACAATGGCCACAATGGCAATAAAGAGCGGAACTATCTTGGAAATGGTGGTGAGGATGTTCACGGTCGCGGCAACCTTGACGCCGCGCGAAACCAAAAACCAACAGACCCAGATTATGATGGAGGCACCGATGACCGACGGGGCATTATTGCCCTCGCCGAACACCGGAAAGAAATAGGCAAGGCTTGAGAACATGAGTGCCGTATAGGACACGATGGCAAGCATGGAGCTTACCCAATAGCCATACACCGAGGTGAAGCCTATAAATTTTCCGAAACCCGCACACGCGTAGGCAAAGATGCCGCCCTTGAGTTCAGGCCGGTAACGAGAGAGTCCAAAAAAGCACATCATGAGGCAGAACACGCCTATACCGCACACCAGCCATCCGATGAGCACCGCACCGGTATCAGCTCCGGCAGCCGCCATGTCGCCCGCCATGGTGAATACGCCGCCTCCCACAACGGCGGTGATAACCGCTGCTATGAGATGAGGCAAAGAAAGTCCATTGGGGTCGTTAATCTTGTTTTTGCCGCCTTGATCCAGGTTTGCCATTTGCTCCCACTTCCCTCTTAATCCCTACACGGAGCCGACGCTTCGTAATTCCACGGCATTGACAGAGCATTTGCACATTCATGGAAGCACGGGGCGACGGCGCACAGGCAGCTTACTCCCCTATTCCCTAAAATTGCCGAAGACATCGCATAAAGGCGTATATTTACTCATGTTTCGCCCTCAGCAAGGCGCTCAGTAAGGCCCTATGCCCATACGAAAGATGAGAATGCGGGCACAAAAAAGCGGCGACCGACCTGGGAGGGACAGTCGGTCGCCCGAGAAAGGTCAACGCTGCGCAGGAAAAGGACTCCAAAGCCTTTGAAGCCTTTCCTTTCAACAGCCGCTAAGCGGCGGCTTCCTCATCCGTCTCGGCGGCATCTGCGCTATCCTCGCCGCCGGCGGCATCCGCCTCACCATCACCAGCAGGAGCTCCATCGCCACCGCCGGGAGCGCCATCGCCTCCGCCGGGACCTCCGGAAGTGCTTTCGGTGGCGGAGCGCTCATCGCCCATCCAGTTATCAGCCACCGTGCCGCCGAGAAGGTTTTCCACCACGTGGCGCGCCGCTCGCGACCCGGCCCACATGCCCACGGTCTGGCAGGTACCGCCACCATACACTTCTCCGTCCCAACCGCTCGTGCATACACCGGCGGCGTATAGACCGGAGATCACCTTGCCGCGATCATCGGTTACCTGAGCCTCGCGGTTGATGCGAATACCGCCGCATGTGTTGAGCATGCCGGAGCAGATCTGGAACGCATAGAACGGCGCGGTATCTATGGGCCAGAGGTAGTTGGCCGCCTTGCCGAAATCCGCATCCTCGCCCGAAGCGGCATACTCGTTGTAATTGGCGATCTCTTGGATGAAGGCATCCGCATCAAAGGCATCGACCTTCTCTGCTAGGGCCGCCGCAAGTTCCTCGATGGAGTCTGCCTGGAGCACGTAATCGGTACCCGAATAGGTCTCGAGATCCGCCGACAAATCCACCTCAGCGCCGACCAGTTCATCGGCAAAACCGGAATACCTGCGCTCACATCCGCCCGCTTCATACGCATCAAGCATGGAGCGGTCAACGATGGAGAAGACGTATCCCTGGCTTTCGATCAGCTTGCCGCTCTCGCTTGTTCCCAGCGCTCCGCCACCCGACTCATCGGCAAAACGCAGGCCATACTCGTTCACGAAGCAATTGCTGTACTGCATGGCAACGCAAACACCAAGCGGGGAGTCATAGGCAAACGAATCCACGCCGTTACCTACATTGTTGAAGAGGCTCGCGACGCACAGATGGTTTGCACGCCCATGCGCGGTCTGCTCGGCCATGAGATGGCCGTCGCCGTCCTGACCGTCGCCCCATCCTATGATCTTGCTCATATCCTGGCTGGAATACTGGGCCAGAAGGTCTTTGTTTGTGGACATGCCTCCCGTTGCGAGGATCACCGCCGTGGCGTTGACGTGCACCACATTGCCATCGCCGTCAACATACTGAACACCGGTCACCGTGTATTCGTCCTCGAGGAGCAAGGCGGTCGCACGACAGCTCATACGGATGTCCACGCCCTCTTCCTCGGCGATGGGAGTCAGCGTCTCAATGCAGGAAGACCCGTTGCCGCCCGCATAAAACATCTG
>CAZLKG010000056.1:0-9617 GCA_964560045.1 uncultured Slackia sp. | reverse complement strand
TCATCATCGGGAAACATCAGTCCTGCATCCACCAAAATCATGTCATCGCCGCATTCGAACACCGTCATGTTCTTGCCGATGGCATCCAGCCCACCTAGAGGAATCACCTTGAGCACGGAGCCTGGCTTGCGCTCAATGCCCTTGCGGCGGGTGATGTTATCTTGGGTCTTGCGCGTGCGAGGTTTGGAAAAACTCTCTTTCTCTATCTGGTCTTCCGGTGTGATTTTGGGACGCTTGCGCTCCACAGTCACGGTCTTGTGCCGCATGGTGCCTTGCCTGCGACCGTGACCTTTTTGATGCGTCTGCGAAGTACTGCCGTCCGTTTCTTCTTTACTGCGCACACCCCCCTCTCCAATGCGTCTGCGCGCATCGGAGCGCCCGGTCGAGGCGTTTGTGCCATCCGTATGTTCGTTTGACAATGTCGTGATCTCCTTTCCTCGCATGAGAGTGGTTGGGTTTGTTTCATATACGCCGAAGAAAAATCTTGCTTGCGCATTCCTCCGACGACTCATCCAAAACGTGTCAGTTGCGTGTGCTCACACAAGGGTACCACTATTCCAGATAGGCACCCGTCTGACGGCTCCAGAGATGGGCATATTCGCCACCAGCCTCAATGAGCTGGGCATGCGAACCGTCTTCCACGATTTTTCCCTCGGATATCACCACGATACGATCAAGGCTTGCAACTGTGGAAAGCCGATGCGCCACCACGATAGATGTCCGCCCGCGCATCAGCTCTTCGAGAGCATCCTGCACCATTTTCTCGCTCTCAGAATCGAGTGCGCTCGTGGCTTCATCGAGCACAAGCACCGGACAGTCGGCAAGCATGGCTCGCGCGATGGCTATGCGTTGCCGCTGGCCACCCGAGAGCTTCACGCCGCGCTCACCCGTTATCGTATCAAAGCCCTGCGGCAGCCGCTCTATGAACTCAAGAGCGTTGGCGCGCGCCGCCGCAGTACGAATCTGGTCGGGCGTGGCATCGGGGCGTCCATAGGCGATGTTCTCAGAGATGCTGCGGTGGAACAGCAGGGCCTCCTGTGGAACGTAGGCTATCTGGCGTCGCAGGCTTTGCTGGGTACACGCGGCAATATTTTGCCCGTCCACCAAAATACTCCCCTCTTGAATGTCGGACAGACGCAACAGGAGCTTGGTGAGCGTGGTTTTGCCTGCACCGCTCATGCCCACAAGCCCAACGCGTTGCCCGGCCGGAATATGCAGATCAAATCCGTCGAACACCTGGGTCTTTGTCTCGCCATCGGTATACCAAAAGCTAATCCCCACAAAATCGATCGCACCTTTATCCACATTCAGATCGGAAGCATTGGGTAGATCGTCCACAAGGCGCGGCTCATCAAGTGTTGCGGTCATGCCGCTTGCATCCCCGAAGGCGCGGTTGAAGCGCTGTAAGCCATTGTTGATGAAATTGAACTGATTGGCCACGGTGTAAGTGTAGGTGAACATCATCACGAGCGTTCCGGGCGTGATGTTATACCAGGCGTTTCCGCCTGCGATAAACACCGCTACCACGCTCATGATGACCACCGTGATGCATGCTGTCACGATACCGCGCGCAAGCGAGGACCACATGCGCTTGGAGTCGCGTGCGACCACCTCTCTGTTGGCCGCATCAAACAGACGCCTCTCGTAATCCTCGCGGCCATAGGTCTTGACGGCAAGGATGTTGGCTACCGAATCGGACAGCTCACCCGAGAGCTGATTCTGGGCACTCGCCGCCTTTTCATTGAGATGGAGAATGCGTTTGTACATGTAGTACGAGACGCATGCATACACGGCGAGCAGGGCCATGAGGATGGCCACATACACCGGGACACGCGGGGCAAGAATCCCGCAGGTAAACACCACCGAGCAGATCACCGGCAAAAACGGGAAGGTCAACGTCTCGATGAGCTGCTGATAGGCGCTCATGAATTTGGTGGTCTGCGTGACCAGCGTTCCGCCGAAGCGGTTAGAGTGAAAGCTCATGGACTGGTTGCACAAAGCATCAAAGCTCATCGTGGCAAGGTCATAGGCGGCAGCGATTTCAAGCCGGTACAGGGTGTAATCTTGGAGTTTGCTTGCTGTCTGCCCTGCCACGTTGATGGCGATGAGGGCCGCGATATAGGGTCCAAACTCGGAAAACACCGTATCAGCACTCACGGGTTGCGCGCTCACCTTGTCAACGATAAGGCTCATCACATACGGATTTCCGTATGTGAGCAATGCGACAAAGAAAAGCGTAGAGAGCATGAGCGCAGCGAAGAGTCCGAAATGAGATCGCGTGACCAGCCAGTAGTAGTGCAAGGTGCGTCTCGTAATCGAGGCGCGCTTTTTCTTTTCGTTGTTAGGAGACGGCATCGAGCCATCCTTTCGATCGGGTGGAACTCAGAAAATACTCGGCTGGGTCTCAAAGACTTGGCTGGGTCTCAAGGCGCCCGACGCTGCGATCCAAGACCGCAGCCGACACAGCTCCACCGTAGCACACGAATAGGACGAATAGGGCGCATCTAGAGGTCTTTGGCAAGCTGCTCCAGACGCCGCACTCGATGGTACACCGCGCTCTTGCTCAAGGGCGGGTTAGCGTGCTCACCGAGTTCTTTGAGGCTCATGTTTGGATATTGGAGACGAAGACGCACGAACTCCTGCAGCCCCGGAGGCAAATCAGCCATCATCCCGCTTTCCGCCACCTTCCGTATGCTCACGATCTGCTCGACTGCGGCTCCTGAGCTTTTCGCCTGGTTGGCAAGCTCGGCATTCACCTTGCGGTTCACATTGTTACGCACGCTCTTGCGTACGCGCTCGTTTTCCATACGCAAGGTACCTTGGTGTGCTCCCGCAAAGGCCAAAAAATCCGATATCGCTGCACCGCTTTTGAGGTAGACAACATAGGAGTTGCGCCGCTGCAAAACGCGCGCAGCGATACCGCGTTCAACCATGAGCGAAGCGATACCCTCGGCCATCTCTTCGCTGGCAACGGTGACCTCGAAATGAAAGTCCCCCCGCGGATCGGCCACAAACCCACTGCCTAAAAAGGTGCCACGTAAATAGGCCGCCGCACAGCATGTCTTTTTCACGAGCCTGGGGTCAATTCCCATCTCAAGGCCGGACTCACCCAAAACCCCCATGTCGCGCAGGGCATCTTCGATACCGGGCTGAGAGGGTACCGCAATCAGATAGTTCGGCGTCTTGTGGAGTACGCTGCGACGCACGGTAAGATCGGTGCGCAAAGAATATATCTGGTGAAGCGATCGGATGACCAAGCGCGCCACCGAGCTTATCTCGGTGGCAAGCTCTAAGCGGTATTTGCCGGGACCGGAAAAAAGCAGGGTTCCCTCTATGCGCACAAGGGCGGCCAAGGTCGCCTTATCGCAGTGGCTGCATCCGGGCGCAACGCGCGTGAGTTCGTCTTTTACATCTGCAGTGAAGGACATGGTATCAGGATTCCGGCTTTCGTGAATCGGATGCGTTCGGGTCTAAATCGGGTCTAAGTCGGGTTTAAGTCGGGTTTAAGAGCGCACGCTAGGCTCAACGTATCAGGCGAGCGCGCGAGAGACGTACCACCGTGCGAAGCGCATCGCGCAGCGCCTCGGGACTATGCCAGGTTGGTCGCAGGGGATCCATGAGATTTCGCACCATGACCACCGTTCCGCGATCTTGAATGGCACATGCATCAGCATGGCTCACTCGCACGAGGCAGGTTTGCTGAGAAGTGCCTGTGGGCTGATTCCCTCCGGAAAAACTCGCATCCGGACGCAAATCTGTCCCCTTGCCAACTGCAGCCGAGTTCGCCACAACCGGTCGCAGGGCTTCAAAGCTGTGGATGAGCATGTAATCAATCAATCCCTCCATTCCGTGCGCAGCAAGCGACTCATAGTGCTCCCGAGCAGAAAGCCCTCGTGTCTCCCCCTGTACATCGGCAAGAGAACACACAAACACCGTGATGCCGCGCGATGCGCGGATGGCATCTTTGACCCCGGGAACCAGCAAATTAGGGATGATGGAGGTAAAAAGCGATCCCGGGCCTAACACGATCAGATCGGCTTGGCGAATGGCATCGAGAGCGGGGCCGTATGCGCAAACAGGCTCGCCGGATTCAAGCCACACGCGGCGCAGAGCCGTACGCGACTTGCAAGCCGCCACCTGACCTGAAATTCGCGTGCCATCGTAGGTCTCAGCGCTCAGGCTCACATGTTCGAGCGTGGACGGATACACGTGCCCGCGCGCACCGAGAAGACGTTCACAGATGGCGATGGCCTCGGGAAGTGACCCGGTGGCATCCTCTAAGGCCGACAGCATAAGGTTGCCCAGAGTGTGATCGCGTGCAAATGAGAAGCGGCACTTAAATGCCCGCGTAAGCGGGTCTTCGTCATTGGCCGCCATGGCCACAAGACACTTGCGGATATCGCCCGGAGGCAAAACCCCTGCCTCTTCACGCAAGATTCCCGTGGAGCCGCCGTCATCAGCCATAGCAACCACAGCCGACACGTCACATTCAAGTGTGAGCAGCGTACGAATGGAAACCGGCGCACCCGTGCCGCCTCCTATGACCACCGCACGCACCGGGGCAGCCGTATCATGCAGCGTACGTTCGCCCCATTTGGCCTTCAAGCGCGCGAAGGCGGCAGTGGTAGCCGGATCGTACTTGAAGGGACGGCTTCTCTCAGCAGATCCCTCCATCAAGCGCTCCATTTCCCTCTCTCGGATGTGGAAACCGATGCGAGTGCCGATTTCACCGATTCGGCATACGCCAGATCCCGGTGTGACACGCTCACACGATACCCCCTGGTTTTGAGATAGTCGCCCGTTGCTTCGGCAATGGCCACGCTGCGATGCTGACCCCCGGTACATCCCACGGCTATGGCAAGCTGCTGCTTGCCCTCCATGACATACCCCGGCATCACCACGTCGAGCAGGCTTTTCCACTTATCCATGAAGTCTGCCGTCTCATCGCGATACATCACATAGTCGCGCACCGGCACATCAAGGCCGGTGAGGGGGCGCAACGAGGGATCGTAGTAGGGATTGGGCAAAAAGCGAACATCCATTACGATGTCGGCATCGTCGGCAGCACCGTGCTTGAAACCGAAGGAATACACCGTGACCGCAAGCCCTTCGCGCTCTCCGTTGTCGGAAAACAGCTCGCGAATGCGAGTCCGAAGCTGCATAGGAAGGAGATCCGTGGTGTTGATGACATCATCGGCACCGGAGCGTAGGGAGAACAAAAGGGCGCGCTCCGCATCAATACCTCGCGCGATAGTCATGCCCTCCTCACACAGGGGGTGCCGCCGCCGACTGGCCTTGTAGCGTGCAACCAGTTTGTCATCGTCGGCATCAAGGAACAACACGCGATAACCGATTCCCTTCTCGCGCATGTCGTCCAGCTCGCCTTCAAGATCGGCAAAGAAATCCTTATTGCGCGCATCGCATACCACGGCAATTCGACGCGTTTTCTGAGCGCCCGATGCATACGCAACGGCGAGAAGGTTAGCAAGAAGGCTTGCCGGGAGGTTGTCTATACAGAAGTACCCCAAATCTTCGAAAGCGTGCATGGCCTCAGTGCGACCGGCACCACTCATGCCCGTGATGATGACCAGGCTGCTGCGATCCGCGCGGGCGGAATCAGTCATCGGTTCGCTCATTGCACACTCCTTGCCTCAGTCACGCCCATCACTAAGGCGGGCTTTGTTTTCACAGGAATCGGGGTGCGACAACTCCTCAAAATCCTCCCCTTCAAAGTCCTTGGCTTGAGGGGCACCTTCAGCTCGCCTATTATACTGCGCAATCACCGCATACACTTCCTCGGCAACTTCGTCGGGAACAGATGAGGTCGCCTTGATCTGGTCGAGTGATGCCTCACGCAGGCGACGGAATCCTCCAAAAGCCTTGAGCAGTGCCTTCTTGCGCACAGGACCCAGCCCCACCACATCATCGAGAATGGACTTGGTCATACCCTTCCCACGAAGTTCGCGGTGAAAGGAGATGGCGAAGCGATGACTCTCATCGCGCACATGTTTTACCAAGTAGAGCGATGCCGAGCCGCTCGGCAACACCACAGGGTCTCTCTCCTGCCACGGCACGAACAGCTCTTCGTCCCGCTTGGCGAGACCGGCCATGGGAATATCATCGATGCCCATCTCGGCAAACTGCTCCATGGCCGCTCGAAGCTGCGGCTTGCCTCCGTCAAGGATAATCAGATCGGGTTTCTTGCCAAAACGCTCATCGGCCATTCGCTCAGGCGCATAGCGACGCCCCAACACCTCGCGCATGCTCAAAAAGTCATTCGCCTCATCGAGAGGAGTTTTGATCTTGAAGCGCCGATATTGGTTTTTATCGGGACGACCTCCGGTGAATACCACCATGGATGCCACGGTGTATGAGCCATGAATGGTGGATATGTCGAAACACTCGATACGCATGGGTGGCGCATCGAGCGCCAGCGCGCTTTCCAGCTGAACAAGTGCGTCGTTGATGCGCTTATCCTCGTAGTTGGTGCGCACCTTGTAGCGACTGAGGGTATGGGCGGCGTTCTTGCACGCCATCGCCAAAAGCTCCGTTTTCTCTCCGCGCTGCGGAACGGTGAATCGTACCTTGGCACCGTGTGGACTCGCCAGCTTTTCCGTAAGCCATCTCTCCATTGCGGGAGTGTCTTCAAGCTGAATATCAACAATCACCTCACGCGGAATGGACTCCGTAGCGTCGTAGTAGCGCAGTAAAAAATTATGCAACAAATCCTCATCGGGCACATCACGCCCACGATTGAGCACGAACTCGTTGCCGTTGATGATACGCCCCTCGCGAATCATGAACACGTGCACGCCCGCAATAGTTTCCTCACGCTCAATGCCTATGACATCGGCGTTAAGGTTGCGCGAGGATACGGCATGCTGACGCTCAGACAGCGCTTCGATGGTTCGTATGCGCGACTTGATACGCCCCGCCCGTTCGAAATCAAGATCAGCGGCAGCTGCTTTCATTTCATCTTGCAGCTCTTCGATAAACTCTTGACGATTGCCGATAAGAAAACGATCCACACGCGCGACGCTTTGAGCGTAGCGCTCGGTTGTGATCCATCCGCAGCAGGCACCAGGTCCTAAGCCCACGTGGGCATCAAAACACGGACGACTCCCCTCCTCCGAAAGAAACGCATCCAACGATGCGGTGTCGAGTTTGCGCTTAAGGCGGCGCCACTCGGCGCATGTAGCCGAGCAGATGGGAACCACCTTACGCACAATATCGATGAGTTCGCGCGCTGCACGGCTGTCGGTATAGGGGCCAAAATAGCGTGTGCCCTCCACATGTTTCTCGCGCGTGAACTTGATGGCGGGAAACACATCGGCCTTGGTAAGCGCTATGAATGGATAGCTCTTGTCATCTTTGAAGCCGGCATTAAAAAAGGGTGAGTACTGATTGATGAGGTTTTTTTCCAAAACCAGAGATTCGTGCTCGTTTTCTACCACGATGTATTCGAAGGAGTCTATCTGCTCGAGCATCATGGGAATCTTGGGGCGCTCATCTTGTCCCATCACGTATTGGCGCATGCGGGCACGCAGCTGCTTGGCCTTGCCCACATAGATGACCTGACCTAAACGGTCTTTCCACAGATACACGCCGGGCTGTGCCGGAACACTTGCCAGCTCCTGTTTTATCTCCTGTATGCGTTTCGCGTTGCCCATAAGGACAAGTATAAGACAAGTGAGCGCCACATCATGCCGATATGACATCCGACACAACACTCCCCGCGTGTTTAATCATGATCCTTTCTGTCGCTTCCCGCGCAGTGGTCGCGCACTTTTCCTGTAAACACGAATATGAGATGACGCAATTCCGCCTATAGCATCCATTCCTGAACCAGAGCAACATTGTTCGATTCCATTCGTTCTTTTCCTATGTAGGTGCGCAGATAAGGAATGTTGAACATGAGCTTACCGTGACCCACGGAAATGATAAGACCCTCGCCAATCAGACTCTGTCGTATTTTCCCCACCTGCTGGGTTGTTTTACCTAGACGCTTTGCCACGTCTCCCGCCTGTGCTACATTTCGCTGATCTACCGTCTGAGCGAGAGCATCAAGGTAGTTTATCTCCGACGGCGAAAGAATATCCACTATGGGGACAAGCGCTCTGCGTTCGTATGATGCAAGCGCTAGAGGCACCACCACCTCAACGTCGCCCAATGAAACCGTATACTTTTTAGTAGCAACGGATTCATTCACGCGTACAACGAGGTAATAGCCTAATAGCTGCATCATGTACGGATGCCCGGAACTTTTGTGCACAAGTTCGTCCATAGCTGACTCTTCAATCGAAAGCCCCTTAATACCTGCAAACGAATCCTTGAATGCATCGCGCACTTCCGCGTGCGAAAGAAGCCCAAGCTCCTCATGTGCCGCCCTGCGCATAAAGGTGCACCCTTCATAATGAATAACCTTGTTATGTGCATAAGGAAGCCCTGCTATGGCAAGCATGACGTCATACCCCTTGCGCGACGCCATCTGGAACGCCCCGCAAATCACTGCCATCTCTCCAGGGTCTATTTTCTGAACTTCATCGATGGATACAAATACACCGTGGCGCTCTTTACTACACGCTTCGACGAAAAGCACTTCAAAATCGGATGCCGAAGTATGCGTCGAATGAGATATCGATCCACCCTTTATGTTTGCACCCGAACCCAGCACATTCACCCCTACCTGGGGGTCAACCGTATGAGTTGTTTCGTCAAAACGTTGGAGATAACGCATGATGGTTGCCAGTGCGTTCTCTGAATTCACATCAATACATTTTCTACCTGTCTCACGGGCGCGCTGTGACAGCTGCTCGAGCAGCGCGGTTTTGCCACATCCACGGCTGCCCGTGATGAAAAGCGCCCTGTCTTCACTACCCGGATCAAGCATTGCCGCATCAAAGCGTGAGAGAATGGCGTTTCTGCCAAAGAAAAACGTCGGTTTTCCGCCAAATACGGGAGTGAATGGGTTTTTGAACATAGCGCCTCGACTCTTACAAAAAGATAAATATACGTGGAAATATACACCTATATCTAAAATATAACAAATATAGCTTTATTGGTTCATATATGTCATATATATCTATGACGGTTAAATATCCCTAACTTTCCACTCACTACCCCTGTTGCTGCTCCCTGTCGCTGCCGGAGGCGGCAGATGCGCTCACCGGCCCTCACCGACCTGGAAGCAAAGGGCGAAAACATACCAAACACTATAGTAAAAATCAGCCAAACACTGTAGTAAAATTAAGCCAATTGCTGTAGCTAGTCTTTTACGTAAAGGATTGCGCATGGGAAAATACATGCAGCGTCTCTATGATCAGGTCTTAGAGAAAAGATTGGCATCAAAAGGTGCCGTTTTAATAGAAGGTCCTAAATGGTGCGGAAAAACAACGCATTTAGTTTTTCAAATGCAGACAGGAGGGCTTGCTTAGATACAAAATGCGACGTAGAGAGGAACGGTCTTTTTCTTGTCCTCAAAGCCGAAATTTTTCGCAGAGAGCTTGATGGCGTAAACAGGCTTATGGGTTTCCATATAGACCTTCAGGCTCTTTGCTTTGGCGTTGTCAGCCGATTTTACTTCAATGGGGATAAGCTGGCCGTCACGCTGAATGACA
>CAZLKG010000055.1:9472-9758 GCA_964560045.1 uncultured Slackia sp. | reverse complement strand
GGGTGCCCCTTCCTGACCCGTCGGATGGCTCGGAGCCTGCGGTGCATAGGCTCGCCCAGGTTCTCGCGGCGGTGTGCCGTGATGAGGATAAGTCGCGACCCCTCCGCCCGGTCGAGTTCGGGGTGGGTATAGTCATCCCTCACCGTATGCCGCAGGGCGTCGATGCCAGTGTTGCCGGTAACGAAGATGCGGCCACCAGGCTTGGCCTCGGCAAGGAGATTCCGGCGGGAAGTCTCCGTCGGCGCGAAGTACCACCGGGAGACGACGTCCACTGCCTGGCGGTTGA
>CAZLKG010000055.1:0-9462 GCA_964560045.1 uncultured Slackia sp. | reverse complement strand
GCAGGCCGGCCTCGACGTGCCCCACGGGGGTCTGCAGGTAGAAGGCGGCCAAGGCGGCAGCGAAGGAGGTCGTCGTGTCACCGTGGACAAGTACGCAGTCGGGGCGCTCCTCCTCCAAGACAGCCTTTATCTTCAGCAGCACGTCGCTCGTGATGTCGAACAGCGTCTGCCCCGGCCTCATGATCGCGAGATCATAATCAGGTACGACCTCGAACACATCGAGTACCTGGTCGAGCATCTCGCGATGCTGGCCGGTGACGCAGACGACCGTCTCGAACTCGTCGGGGCGGCTCTTCAATTCCAGCACCAGGGGGCACATCTTGATGGCTTCCGGGCGGGTGCCGAATACGAGCATGACTTTCATAAAACACTTACTCCCATTATCGGTCATTTGCAGGCCATTTTTATGCGGAAGATCGCTCTCGAGCTCGTAGACGAGTCATTCGCCATAAGCGATCACCCGGTGGCTCTCTTGACTTTGAGTAGGCTTTAAGCACTATGCTAGACGCTGTTTGTTTACCCCAAAAAAACAAAGCGCGATACCGTAAGAAATTGCTTCACATACTAAGACGAAAGGACGGGGA
Organism: uncultured Slackia sp.; assembly: GCA_964560045.1. GTDB lineage: Bacteria > Actinomycetota > Coriobacteriia > Coriobacteriales > Eggerthellaceae > Slackia. The sequence continues at coordinate 8,878 of CAZLKG010000055.1, read as the reverse complement.
GCACATGGCGCTGCGGCAGACAGCTGGTTTGCGCATCTTGCCATCGAAGTTCCCGGCACAAACAACTCAAACGAGTGGTGCGAGCCGGTGGACGACGAACACTACGGCGCACTCGAATAGTGCCAACAATTACAGCTAAAAGCATCTCCTAGCTCAGATAAATCCTGCGGATATGGTTAGCCATCTCGTCGGCCGTCATGGGCAGGCGCAGGTTGCGCATCATGTTGTCATCCCATAGGCGTACATCCAGAAACGCGGGCAGCAAAAGGCCGCATAAATCAAATCAATCACCGTCGCTTGGGAACTCCCACGCCGATAACACACGCCGCCATCACGGCGGCAGAGATAAGCACCACAACCAGATCTTCCCAGTCAGGCGAGAGTGCAGCCACCTGGCTTGCAGTGACGGAAAGTTCGTTAGCAAGTGCCGGAGCCACCACAATGCCAAGCACCATAACCGCCGCCGATACCGCAACGCCCACCGCCGCCAAAGGCTTGCTTTTCCGTCTGCAAAAAGCCGCCATCACAACAGCCGCAACCACCCACGATGCCGCCTGCGTCCACATCAGCGGATCGCCAAGCAGAACCAAGGCGTTTGCCTCCATGTGGTTGGAAAGCTCCCCGTTCACAAACACGTTCCATCCGGTAAGCGAAAGCGCCCCCGAGCATGCGAGGACAAACGCCGCCAACACCTGAAACGCAGCCGTAGCAGCCGCGCTTGGAACACTCAAAAAGTACCCGGAGAGAAGCGGCGCGAGCGGTCCTAGACCAAACGCCCCCAAGGGCACACCCGTCATACCCGTATTGGCCTGCGCATGTCCTCGGCGACCAAAGGCCGTCCACCACATACACCCCGCGATCAAAAACGCCGCACCCAACACGTAGGCGCCGTTTGCAAACAGCGCTGCCGACAGGCTAAGGATCGCTGCAATTATGCCTGCCTGTGGCAAAGCAGCACCCGCTCCAATACATACGAAAAGAACCACCCAAAACGCCGGGGTTTCGCGCCCTGCTACCGTATGCAGCGCCGAAATGTTGGTTGCCGCCTCAAACGCCACAAAGCCGCAGACGATAACGGCCCAAACCCTAAACAGCACCGCCTGGGCTTTCTCGCCCAATCGATCCATCAGTCTCACGCGATTTTGAATAGAGCGAGGCATGGGAACCGTACCACCTTCCTCTTCTTCCTGTACATCTTCGCGCGTGCCGCCCAAAACAGCCGCGAGATCTCGCGTACCGCGACGGGCATCACCCAAATGAGGCAACAAGGCATCAGCGAATAGGGTAACGGATGCAAACCGATCCTCTCGATCGATGGCAAGCGCCCCAAATATCGCCTCATCTACCTCTTCATCCACATCATCGCGAACACCTGAAGGAATCACGAGTTCCGCATCTAGGATGGCTGACTCGGCATCGGACAGCGTCTCGGCGAAAAAGGGGTTTTCTCCCGTCAACATCTCGTAGGCAAGCGCCGCAAGTGCCCACTCATCGGTGCGCACGTCGGGCGCTTCAAGGCGCATTTGCTCAAGAGGCATGTATCCTATAGTGCCCCCTGCGGCCCTGCCATATCCCATCCCGTGGGAGAGCTGAGCCAGACCGAAGTCACTTACCTTGACCTGACCCTTGCGGTCTATCATCACGTTATCGGGCTTGATGTCCAAATGAAGCACCTGGTTGGCATGAGCTACTTCCAGCGCTCGCGCAACCGCATCGAACACGCAGGTGGCAATGTCAAGTGGCAGCGCGCCCTCGTATTCTTTCATGAGATCGGCTAACGTGATACCATCCACGTATTCCATGATCAGATATGCCATGGAATGCTGGGTGTCCACCTCGAAGTCATACACGCCCACAATGCTCGAATCCGAAAGCATGGCAGCTGTGCGCGCCTCATCGAGACCTGGGATGTCGCGCGGTGACGGCGAGGCAGATGAGGGTTGCGGGTTATCGAAGCGCAGGCATTTTATAGCCACGCGACGTTGGATGCGCGTGTCCCATGCTGCTTGAACAACCCCGTAGCCGCCGCGCCCCGCCTCGGCAATCGGGCGATATCTGTTCAAGATAAGATTTTGCACGTCATGCTACCTTTCAGCCATGGAGCGCTTATTATATATTGCTAGGCATGTAGGCCATAAAAGCAGAAAGGCTCGTGTCGGATATGGGAATCTTCTCCAAATTCGAAGGTAAGATGGAAGATGCCTTTGAAGGCGGCGGTGGCGGGATGGGTAAGGCTCCCATTTCGCCCGTTCAGATAATGAAAAAAGCCGAAAAACAAATGCGGCGCGAAAAGATTCTGAGCGCCGGCAAGCAGTACGCTCCCACGCTCTACACCGTGTTGGTCAATGCCGATGATGATCAGAGGCTTTTTGGCTTCTATCCCACGCTCGCGGGCGAATGCGAGACGCGCCTTTCCGCCGCGGCGAGCGACGAAGGTCTTTTTCTGGATTGCCCGCCCCTTGTCCGCTTCATTGTGGACGAGGGTCTCAAGCGCGGCAAGTTCGACGTAGTGGCCGAAGCGGTAAGTGCGCCCATCATTGAGCAGCTACGCGCCGAAGAAATGCAGCGCTACGGCATGCCCACTGCCTTCTCATCCCCTGCGCATGCAGCGCCCCAGTCGGCCTTTGGTATGGGTGGAGCTTATGGGCAGCAGCAGGCATACGGAGCTTCTTTGAGGCCCGCTCACTCCAACGCCCGACATGCCGCCCATCAGGCAGGCGCACGAGCGGGTGCGCAGGCGGGTGCGCAAGCGGGCGGTTTTGCCCCTTCTCCCGCATATCCCTTCTTCGAGCAGGGTGCGTATCCTTCCACTCAAGGTGCATATCCCTCCACTCAGGGCGCATTTCCTTCTCAGGGTGCGTATCCTTCCACTCAGGGCGCAGGTGCTGCGGCTGTCCCCGCATACGCAGCCCAAGAGGCCGGATCTCCTCTTCCCTACGTATCCGGGGAGGGTGCCGACGGATCCGTTGGTTACGGCAGGCATGCCGCAAAAAGCGAGGGCTTTGCGGATGCCCACAAACCCGACAGTCCTTCCGAGAATCCCCAGGGCGCTTCGAGTCCAAACGTGCCGGGACTCTTTTTTGACGAAGAACCTCTGCCCGGTCAGCCGCCTGATGCCCAGCCTTCCGGATTCCGGCAATCTTCATCCGGAGGGGACGCGCGTGATGACTCGCCTGCCCCCTCCGGTGCTAACCAGGCGCAGGCGCAAAGCGCCGCGCATGACCGGCATGGCCAGCCCGGTCACCCCCAGTATCACAACGTCCCTTCTCGACCACTCGGTGCAAACCCCACACCTAATGCTGCGGCCGGTGTTGCTGCAGCCGGTGTTGCTGCGGCCAGCGTCGCAGCAGGAGCAGCCTATGGAGCGGGAGCTGCAGCCGGAGCACATCAGGGAGGTCAGGCCGGTATGCCCAATACGGTGGCATTCGTCGCCGGTGCCGGAAAGGCCAATCCCGCCTCCAGCCAAACAAAGGTGCAGGCGCATCTGACGGATGTGACATCCAACCGCTTCTATGACCTTGCCACCAATCGCGTCCTTATCGGTCGCGAGACCGGAAACGACATCGTAGTGAACGATCTCAATGCCTCGCGCCAGCACGCCCAGATAGAAATTAATCCGCAAGGCGCTTGGGTTATCACCGACCTGGGATCGACCAACGGAACGCTTGTCAATGGCCAATCCGTGCAACGCCGCATCCTAAAGAATGGCGACCGTGTTACCTTAGGTGTCACCGAGTTCGTGTTCTCGCAGGACTAGGCTGCAATCACAGGCGTATCCGGCTCACCTGTGGTACGCTGCTCCCACTTAAGCATGCCGCCAAGTCGCGCCGCGACGTGCTTGATGAAAGGGATGGGCGCATGTCGGCTTTGCGCCGTGTGGGTTTTGAGCACTAACATGCCACAAATGTTAGCTCCGCTTAAGGCAGCACCCATCCAAATGGGGAGCTTTTAGGTGCGCGACAGACGAAGATGAGATCAGGAAAGAGGAGGGCCTGTGATCGACATCGTGTTGCTGATAGGGCGTCTGCTTTTTGTGGCCCTGCTCTATCTGTTTTTGTTCGCCCTCATGAAAACGGGAATCGGCCTGGTCAAGGGCCAGCGTGCAAAGGAAAAGTCGTGGGATGTCACCGTGGAGCGCGGCCCTAAGGAGCTGCGCGGCGTGCGCGTGGCCGTCAAGGGTCCCATCATTGTGGGACGAGCACCCGGTGCTGATATCGTTATAGGAGCAGGCTACGTCTCAGCCCGCCACGCCCGCTTCAACCTTATGGGATCCAATCTTTTCGTGGAGGATCTGGGATCCACCAATGGAACCTCCGTGAACGGACATTCCATTTCCGAACCCGTCGCTTTGCGCAACGGCGATGTCGTCAATGTGGGTGATGTTGCCATGCGCGTAAGGTATGAATGATGGCAGCTGCCGAAGAAAACAAAAACGCTACCAAGCGCGGACGACACGCCAAGAAGGCGGCCGTTGCCTTTGGCTCGCGCACCGACGTGGGTCTGGTTCGTGAGCATAACGAAGACAGTCTCACGGCATCTCCCCCACTATTTGCTGTGGCAGACGGCATGGGCGGACATGCTGCCGGGGAGGTGGCGAGCGAAATAGCCATCCAGACCCTCCAGGATTACGCTCCCCAAACAGCCGACAGCGACGATCTGGCACGTGCGGTGGTGGAGGCCAACCGCGCCGTGATCCGCGCCGCTAACGAGGGTCTGGGACGCCGTGGCATGGGCACCACCATGACCGCCGCCGTCTTGGATGAATCACGCCTGGTTATCGCCCAAGTGGGAGACTCGCGTGCTTACCTTCTGCATCAGGGTAGTCTCCAGGCCATAACCCGCGACCACTCCCTTATGGCCGAATTGATTGACAGCGGCAGAATAACTGCGGAACAGGCAAAAACGCACCCCCAACGCAGTGTGATAACACGCGCGCTGGGCAGCGACCCTAGCACACTGCCTGACATATATGAGGTATCTGTCGAGGAAGGTGACCGCCTTCTTTTGTGTACCGACGGGCTTTCGGGCATGGTGGACGACAGCCTCCTGGAAAGTACGCTCGCTCAGACACGTAATCCACAGAAATGCGCCGATGCTCTGGTGGATGAAGCCCTTGCCGCTGGCGGCTATGACAACGTGACCGCCGTTGTGGTGGATGTGGCCGCAGGTGCCGAGAAGCGTGTGGCCAAGGCGCGCAGGCGCGGGTGTTTGGGGGCTGTGCTCGGTGCCTTTGCGCTTGTCGCCATAATCGCAGCAGCCATCCTAGGAGGATACGCATATCTCAATCATGTGGCCTTTCTTACCGTGCAAGACGGACAGATAGTCATCTGCCGCGGCCTTCCCGGCGAAGTGCTAGGCATCCAGACCTGGAAACTTGAGCGCGAAACGGGTCTTTCCACCGACGAACTGACGCTTCCCGCCAGCACTGTGACGCGCCTTGAGGAAGATGGCATCCGCACCGATTCGCTGGCAGATGCCGAAGCGCTACTCCAAACCTGGCAGGATCAGGCACAAGATCAAAAACAAAGCGATGCGGCGGAGGAAAACGTAACCTCAACCTCTTCGGATTCCCAAGACTCAAATGACTCCGACTCCACTGCCGCGAGCTCCGCTGCCGCAGGCTCCGCCCAGGATGGTGATGACTCGTGACGCGCCGCAACACCGAGCTTCTCCTTTTGTGCCTGGCCGCGCCTTTTGTGGTGCTTCTGTTTGCCATGATTCTCGCCAACCAGGGAGAAACGCTCTCCGTGCAATCCCTCGCCGTACCCTTAGGGTTGTTCGCGGCGTTCGTAGTGGCGCACGTGACTACGCGCTTCTTTGCCAAAAATGCCGACCCGGCCCTCATTCCCATAGCATTTGCCCTCTCAGGCATAGGTATCGCCTTTGTTACGCGCCTTGCCCCCGATTTGGCCACACGCCAGGTCATGTGGCTGTTTTTAGGGATCGCCCTCATGGTTGCGACTCTGGTTGTGGTGCGCAACCTCGACTCGCTCGTACGCTATAAGTACACCTTCATGGTTGCCGGTATTGCGCTTCTGCTCATGCCCTTGCTTCCCATCATCGGACATGAGGAATCAGGCAGCCGGATCTGGATCCAGATAGGGGGCTTTAGCTTTCAACCCGGCGAGCTGGCAAAGGTCTGCATCGTAATATTTTTGGCGTCGTATCTGGCCCAAAACCGAGAGATGCTCTCGGTGTTCACCGTGCGACTAGCTCGCTTCCGCCTGCCCGACCTGCACACACTCGCCCCCCTGCTCATCATGTGGATCATATCGTTCGGCATCGTCGTGTTTGAGCGCGACCTGGGAAGCGCGCTGGTGTGTTTTGTACTGTTTCTCTTGATGCTTTATGTGGCAAGCGGCAAGAAGCTCTATCCCATACTGGGCATTTTGTTGGCCGCTGTGGGCTGTGTGGTGTTGTACACGTTCTTCAGCCACGTACAGGTGCGTGTTCAGACTTGGCTTGACCCCTTTGCCGATCCCCAAGACACCGGCTACCAACTCTGCCAAGCCATCTACTCACTCGCCGATGGCGGGCTGTTTGGCGTGGGCGTGGGTAATGGCTTATCCGAGAACATCCCCGTAGTAGAATCCGATTTCATTTTCGCGGCCATTGCCGAGGAAACGGGGCTTCTGGGCGGTGCCGGAGTCTTGCTTTTGTACCTCTGCCTTGCCATACGCGGCTTTGCTACCGCCGCCCGCGCAAAGAGCGATGTGAGTTCTTTTATGGCCGTTGGCCTGACCGTGACCATCGTGTTGCAGGCATTTATCATCGTGGGTGGCGTGACCAGGCTCATCCCCTTAACCGGCATCACACTTCCCTTCATCAGTCAGGGCGGTTCCTCCCTTTTGTCGGCCTTCATCGGCATGGGACTACTTCTGCGCTGCGGCGATGAGGGAACCGGCCTGTCCTCTGAGATGGCTGACGCCACCGGGCGCATGGCCGCCATCGGTGCCCACGGTGCCCACGGTGCCCACGGACACGCTGCTGCAACCGGCGTGCTGGGTCGCTATGCATTAGGGAGGCGCCTCACCGCGAGCGTAATGACCTTTGCCGTCATGTTCGCCCTGCTTGTAGGCAATCTCACATACATCATGGTGATCATGGCCGAGGAATACCAAAGCTACCCTGGCAACGGCCACACGCTGGCGCGCGAGGCTCAGACCGAACGCGGATCCATCAGTACCTACGATGGCGTGGTCTTGGCCGAAAGCGTGGAGCAAAGCGATGGTACTTACGAGCGCACCTATCCCCAGGGCAGCATGGCCAGCCATGTGGTGGGCTATTACTCCCAGCAATACGGCACCTCGGGCATAGAGGCATCCATGAACGATACCCTCAAGGGACAGGAGAACTTTGCCACGTGGACTGACGTGATCAACGCTGCCGCGGGCATCAAGCAGCCCGGTAACGACGTGGTACTCACGATCAACTCAAAAATCCAGGCGATTGCAGAAGAAGTGCTTGAGGGGTATTCCGGAGCCGTGGTGGTGCTCAACCCGCAAAGCGGCGCAGTGCTGGCCTGCGCGAGTTCTCCCACCTACTCCAATGAAGATATCGATGAGCTTTTAGCCGAGGCATCTGCCGGAACCGACAGCTCAGGGGGTGCCTTGGTCAACCGCGCAATGAACTCCTTATATGCTCCCGGATCCACCTTCAAGATAATCACGCTGACCTCGGCTTTACAAAACGGCATAGCGACTGCCGATACCACCATAAACGCTCCCGCCTCCATCGACATAGGAAACGCACCGGTCACCAACGCACGCGACATAGGTTATGGCACAATCACGCTGCAGCGCGCCTTTGAGGTGTCCTCAAACACGGCCTTTGGCCAGATAGGAGAAGAGTTGGGTGCAATTGCTCTCATGGAAACAGCTGAGGGCTTCGGGTTCAATCAGAGCCTTGATCTTGAGGTGCCGCTTACGTCTAGTATCACCGGGGATGCCGATGCCATGACCACGTGGGAGACCGCATGGGCGGCCTGCGGCCAAGCCGTGGGCGACAGCACCGATCATACGGTTGGCCCGCAGGCCACGGTCATGCAGATGGCCTTGGTTGCCGCCGCAGTAGCCAACGATGGCGTGATTCAGCAACCCTACTTCGTGGAGGGCGTGTACAACGCGCAGGGAGAGCGCTCCTACACCGCCTCTACCACCACATTGAGTACAGCCATGGATGCCGATATTGCCGAGGAAATCACCGAGATGATGAAGGGTGTGATCAACAGTGGAACCGGCTCTGCCGCCGCCATCGACGGCGTGCAGGTGGCCGGAAAAACCGGAACCGCTGAGACCGGCAGCGACTACGATGACAGCTGGTTCGTGGGCTTCGCGCCCGCCGACAATCCCAGCGTGGTGGTAGCCGTGATCATCGAGGAAGGCGTAAACGCAGGTGCCGATGATTCAAGCGGTATGGCCAGTCCACGTGCGAAGGAAGTGTTGGAAACGGCGCTTGAAGTCCAGGGGTTGTTGTAAATGCGATACGATGAGGCATTGTGTGAAACCGCGCGCATTCGCAGGGCGTCCAAGACTTCTAGGCGCACTGCACCACCCCACGCGGTACCCAATCGAGGGGCGGCTGGCATGAGGCCGCCTACTCAAAAACAGACGATACGTGTCCCACGAATGTTACAAGCCGCTTACAACGAGGGAGCGAACAGATGATAGGCAGGGTGTTCAACGGCAGATACCGCATCACCGAGCGTATCGGGATCGGCGGCATGGCCGAGGTGTACAAGGCGGAAGATCAGGTGCTCGGGCGCAGCGTGGCAGTAAAAACTATGCTGCCGCAATACGCAGCTGATCCCGATTTCACCGCTCGCTTCAAACAGGAGGCGTCGAGCGCGGCCAACCTGCAAAGCCCCTATATCGTAAAC
>CAZLKG010000054.1:0-9888 GCA_964560045.1 uncultured Slackia sp. | reverse complement strand
AACACAAACCCGCGCAACGCCTCCAAAAAAGATTCCGTTTTTCAGGCGGGTCGTGTCATCATGCACGCGGTCAATACGACCGTTCATGATACAAGAAAGACGACCGTGAACACGGACGAAAGGCAGGGCTCTAAGCGATTTGTTAACGTCCAGACACCCCAGACACCCGGAAGGCCATATATGAGGCGTCGTGCGGAGTACAGAGTGCGGAGTACGGGGCGTTGCGAACACGGTGCAACTCACGAGTGCGTTTGCAGACCGTGCTTGTCGTGCGAAATGCGGGGTGCGGGGCACGGTGTTCAAGGCCGTCCAAACGTGCGAAGTGCGGAGTGCGGAGTGCAAGGCACGGTGTTCAAGACCGCCCGAAACCCCGCTTCATCTGAGAGCCACCAACCCCGCAGACAGACAACACTCCCACACCCACGTCATCGGGAAAGACAATTCAGGCACCCCTGCAGGCAAGCAACACTCTATGCGGTATGCCCCGACTCTTCATTCGTTGAAGCAAGCGTATGTTCCTTCAAAAACAAAAGCAGAACGAACCCCACAAGAAGCAAAGGTGCGATGCCAAGAAAGATCGGAGCAAGCGCGTCGTTATACGCAGTTCTTACCACCTCCTGCACCACCGGTTCCATAGCCCGCACTGCGGCAGGCGTGATGGAATCGGGGTCAAACGCCGCAGCGGCAATGTCAGATCCTGAGGCAGCAAGTTCACTTAAACCACTGGAAAGCAGTTCCCCCAGATTGGACGTAAATAGCGACCCCACCAAACTCGCGCCCAGCGTGGCACCTATTTCGCGGAAAAAATTATTCGATGACGTTGCGGTGCCTACGATGGCAACGTTGAATTCATTCTGCACAATCAACACAAGAATCTGCTGGCCTAAGCCTATTCCAAACCCAAGACAGAACAACATGAGACCCATAGCCCACAGCGATGTTTCCAGCGTGATGCTTGAGAGCCCTAAAAATACCGCAGCGCACACAATACAGCCCGCAAGCGGCATCCACTTGGTGCGGCCCGTTCTACTAGCGATAAAGCCCGTGGCCACAGAGGTAATCATGCTGCCCGCCATCATGGGGATGGTCATATACCCTGCGAAGGTGGCCGAAAGCCCATCAACAATCTGGAAGTATGTGGGTATGTAGGAAATGACGCCCATCATGCCCACCATGATGATCATGCCCGCTGTCGTGCACAGCAAAAAGTTGCGGTTGCGGAAAAAGCGAAGCGGAATAAGGGGATCCGCTGCACGATGTTCCACAAACACAAACGCCACCGCCGCAACCACGGCGAGTACCACAAGTCCGATGATTGTCGGAGAAATCCACTCATACGTGTTGCCGCCCAACGAGATTGCGAGGATAAGAGATGAGGTTGCCAGGGCCATGAGCAGCGTCCCGGCAACATCAAGCGAGTAGGCAGGACGCTTGGCGCGGGCGCGATGCGGCAGGAATATAGCAGCCGTCACAAATACCAAAATACCCAACGGCACGTTAATCCAGAAACACCAGTGCCATGAAAGCACTTCGGTGAAAACGCCTCCCAGCAGTGGCCCTAACACGGCGCTCACACCAAAGGCTGCACCCATGATGCCCATGTATTTGCCGCGCTCGCGCGGCGGAAAGATATCGGCCACGATTGCCTGCGAGAGGATCATCTGCCCTCCGCCGCCAAGACCTTGGATGGCACGCCCCGCAATCAGCGCCGCCATGGAATTGGCCGTAGCGCACACAAGCGAGCCAGCGACGAAAAACACAAGACACGCGCAGAACAGATATTTGCGCCCAAACACATCACCCAATTTCCCATAGATGGGCATCATGATAGTGCTGCACAGCAGATAGGATGTGGTCACCCAAAGCATATGGTTGACTCCACCCAAATCGCCCACGATGGTGGGAAGCGCTGTTGACACGATGGTCTGATCCAGAGATCCCACAAACATGGACACCATGAGCGCAATGAATACGAACACGATGCTGCGACGATCCATGTCATGCGAAGTAAAATTGCTGGAACCGTCTCCCCTAAGATCGCCCTCAAGATTTCCTCCAAGGTCTCCCCCGGGATGTTCGAGATGTTTGGGTGCCCCTTCGGACATCTTAGGTAGTTTTTTGCCCTCGGCTTCACCCTCGGCTGCTCGCTTTACGCCCTTCTGCGTACGTAAATCCATAATCATCATCGCCATTCATTGTATAATTGACTTATGTCGAGCAGTTAAGTATAGGGAAAGCCAAAGTTGCGGCAATCATCGATTCTTTTGAATCAGTCTGTTATTAGACGCATGGCGGAAAAGAGTCGCGAAAAAGGTGAGCGCATGGCAAAAAATGATATGCGTTGGCGTCGGACAGAGAGAAGTCTCATGCAAACGTTCGGCCGCGCCCTGAGAGAAAAACCGGTGGACAGAATTTCGGTCACCGCCCTTGCACGCGAAGCCGACATCAACAAAGCCACGTTCTACCTACACTATCGCGACGTATACGATCTGGCCGAAGCCTTCGCGCGCCATCAAGCGAAAGAGTCGGTGGAGCGCATGGACTACCTTGAGGAGTTTTTCTCCGACCCGAAAGCGTTTGCCGCCCATTTTGTGGAAGACATCGAGAGAAACGACGAAAACATTCGCCCCGTCGTGGAGCGGGGTTTTTTGCCTGTATTCATGGATCAACTCACTCGCTCTATAAGCGACAAACTTACCGATCTGAACCCGGGGCATGCCGACGATCTCTTCGAGCAGGTCATGCTCACCTTCATCGTAAGCGGGTTCCTCTCCGCCACGGCGCGATTCGCAGAGTCGGAGCGCGAAACGCTCATCACCGTAAGCGGGCATTTGCTCTCAGGGATAAGGGAATATGGCGAGCGAAACTTCGGGCTACCCCAGCAAAACACGCTTGAGTAAACATCCGTGCCAGGCGGTGATCGCATCGTCCTTCGTGATGCACTGCCCAGGATGCCACCTCCCCCACCCCGTCGTCCACATACACCTTGTTCGCCTGAAGAAACCACCGCCCTTCAAGGATAAGACAGAACTGTATTACTACATTCAGCACTACCACATTTAGCGGTTCCGATCTCGCTGAATGTCCGCCGCGCCCTCACGAAGCGAATGCGCAGGGCAGCTCCTACACGACTCCGGCCATGTATAAAGGGAGATACGTTATGGCTTCGTCGACCTTCACGTTCGTATCGGCTAAAACCAAGGCATCGTCAATGCGGCAGGTTTTCGCGTTAAGGGCGTTATCGAGTGCGGCGTGAGTCATATAGCTCCCGCCGGATTTGACTTCGATGAGCACGAGTGCACCATCTGCTGCTCGAACATGAAGTCGAGTTCGCCGATTTCACCCACACAAACTCCCGAAGAGCCGCAGGTTCTTGAGGGTAACTTAACCCGCACTCAGTACGCGTCATCAAGGGGCGCATGAGCCTGTACGTCAAGTGAGAGGTCGGCAAACTTCCCCTTATCGTAGCGCTCACGCGCCACCTCGGCTATCATGGCCGCCTGATCCCCGCAGGCTGAAAGCGGAGGCATGGTCAGGCGCACGCCAATCTTCTCGCACATGCGCTCGTACGCCGCGCGCAAATCAGGATTGGCAGCCACGCCGCCGCCCAAGCAAAATTCTTTCGCCCCTGTATCAAGCAGTGCGGCTTTGGCTTTGGCAACCTGCACATCAACCACGGCAGCCGTGAAGCTGGCGGCGACGTCGGGCATGTGGGGCTCGCGCCCGGCAGCCCGCTCCTTTCGGATATAGGTGATCACGGCGGTCTTCAAGCCGGACAGGCTGAATTGCAAATCACCCGAGTGCATGAGCGCACGGGGAAAATCAATTGCCTCGGGGTTGCCCTGCGCGGCAAGTTTGCTTATCACGGGACCGCCGGGATAGCCCAGTCCTAAAGCCTTGGCAACCTTGTCAAACGCCTCACCCACCGCATCGTCAATGGTTGATCCAAGCGTTACGTAATCACCCCAATCACGCACGTGCACAAGCAGAGTATGGCCACCGCTCACGAGCGATGCCACAAGAGGCGGCGCTATGTCGGGCCGTGCAATACGGTTAGCATAAAGGTGGCCTTCGAGGTGATTCACGGCGATGAGAGGTTTATTCGCACCCCACGCCGCGCCCTTAGCAAACGCCACTCCCACCACGAGCGCGCCCACAAGACCCGGTGCGTATGTGACCGCCACAGCATCCAGATCTCGCCAACGCAGGCGGAGGGTTTGTTGCGCACCGGGCTCTTCCGACTCTTCCGGCTCTTTCAGCCCTTCCGGCTCTTTTAACGGCGCCTCTCTGCCGATTGCCGGTTCCGCACAGCCCGCATGCAACGCAGGCGATAGCAACCCCACACCGCGTGAAGGGAGGCTACGCCCCGCCACTCCGAGACATTCGTCACACACGCCGCAGATGGCCTCAATATGCTTGCGGCTGGCAATTTCTGGCACCACGCCGCCGAAGCGGGCATGGAAATCGACTTGAGAGGCAACCACATCGGAAAGAATGGCACCCTCCCCATCGATAACAGAGGCCGCCGTCTCATCACACGAGGTCTCGATAGCAAGGATGAGCGGACGGGAGCGCTGCGAGGGTTGCGAGGGTGTCTCGGAGCTTGGCGCGGCACGCGTTCCCTTGGCGCACAAGACGCAATCCTCGTCGGTTGCCCCATCGGGAATCGAATCAATATCAGAGAGAGGGTAAGACCTTACATCAGCCACCCGAAGGCGCATACCGGCAGCATCGCGCTGCATCACGGGAAGCGGCCCCGTCATTACAACAGCATCTTCACGATCGGAATAGTAGCGTGGGCGCACACCCACAGACAGCAAACCGAGCTTTTCGTAGAAGACCTGCGCGCCTTCGTTGGAACGCCGCACCTCAAGTGTCATCTCGGTGGCTCCCAAATTGCGCGCATCGGCGGCAACCAAGCTGATGAGTTCCCGCGCGACGCCGCGACGGCGATAGTTAGAATCGGTAGCTACTTTCAGAATTTGTACCTGTCCGTCAACAACCCATCCACCGCAGTAACCCACAAGACGAGAACCATCATACGCCGCCCACCACATGCGATCCTTGCGCGGTAGCTCGTCGACCACAAGGGAGGTATTCCAGGCATCGCTGCCCATGACGTCGCTTTCGAGACGGGCGACATCTCCTGCGTGCGCGGCATCAAGCGGGCGATAATCCAGCGATTCGATACCTTTGGATTCATACTGCACGCCTGTACGCAGATTTTTTGGATGCGTCTCGGACAGGCGCGCCCGCTCGCTTTCCTCCGCATCGGATAAGCGCGTATACACAGGAAGCAGCGTAGCCGGATTCCCATCCCCTGCGCGCGAGGCAAGGAGCAGGCCGCGCCCTGTAACCGACCACAGATTTTGGGAACCAAGCGAACCCAGATTGGCAAAAACATCAGCATACTTTACAAGCGCATCACCGATGATAATGGACGGTAGCAACTCGACCCCTGCGCCGTTTGCAATATCCCGCGTTGTCTCCGCACTGTTTTCGGCCCCACCGGTCGCGCTCGCAGAGTTTTCACTCACCTCAAAACCACTCAAACCATTCGTGGCGTGTGTGCCGTGTGTGACGACCCTCGGCCCCTTTGTTTCTTCCAGAGCCGCGAGAGCATCGTTCAGCCATTCGTTCACAACAGCCGCTTTGACTACGGCATCACAGGTCAAACGCAGCACTCCGCCATCATCAAGGTCAAAAAGTGCGGGATATGTCTCTTTTCGCATGGCGTCAGCTGCAACCAGCACGCGTCCGCGCACGCCCTCGGCCCACGCATTCCACGCCACGGCATCAAGCGTGGATACGCCAAACAGCGGCACTTCGAGCGCAGATGCCGCCCCTTTGGCTGTGGCTATACAGATGCGCACACCCGTGAAACTGCCGGGGCCGCGTCCGCACACGATGGCAGCAATGTCGCTCTTGTCCACCCCAGTATCCGCCAGCACCGCGTCCACCTCGGACAACAAAAGCGTATTGCTCGCACGGTGCGCCGGCACTTCATGTGTGGTAACAACATCCAAAGTTGCATCCTTAAGCACCGCCACGACATCACAAGAGAATGCCCCTGCGCCAACCACCTGACCATATTCGAGCGCAGATGTCGCATGTAAAACGCTTTCGCTGTTCATGCGGCCCAGCCCGATGGCCACAACCTCGTTGGCCGTATCGAACGCCAGGATGTATTTACGTACATGCTTCACCGGCTCACTCATGGATGCCCTTTCCAATCGGTTCTCAACCTCCGGAATTGTAGGGATTCGGCCTCACCATTGCACGCACACCACCGAAACGATCATGCCTTCTGTCGGAACTGTGTGCAAAACACAGTCGAGGATGTTGCGTATCGCGTTTCCATGAGTTCAAGAAGAAAAGCGCGGAATAGCTCACCGGGTTTGTCGAGCCAACCAACCCACAAGTTGGGAAGTCAATCGCAAATCCTACCGCATCCTATACTTTCTCAGCCATTTTGGCATCTATGTCGATAAAGGCGTTCTCAATGGCCTCGCTGTGATACCTCTCATACATGTCGAAGAAATACTGAGTCAACCCGCGCTTGTTCCACGTCGTAAGTACCCAATCAGCAGAAACGTTTTTATAAGAGGCATAATGCTCGAGCAGGTAGATAAAAAACTCCATCTCCTTAGTCACGTTCATCCCTTCCTAAATAGAGAGAATTGCGAGGGTTTCCCGTCACTCGTTCACACTCCCACATGTCAAAAATTCCCAGTGGAGAAAACTCAATCATTTCCAAATCCGGATCATTAAACATGCGGTATGTTTCTGATTGCAAATATGACTCCAGTGCATCCATAGGGTGCAAGCCGTATTTCTCTACAATCATCTGAACTATCTCGGTATCGTAATAGCTGTTAATATCAGGTTGAAGATCGATCATACCTCTATCACCTCGCGAAACGTCAACGCATCAACTGCAGGCTGCGTCTTAAACGCATATTGATCGATCAATTTCTGCGGAAGAAGCCTTTGAATCGTCTCTTCTACAGAATACACATTTGCAAAAAAGGACCTAAGAACAGGCATAGTCTTGTCGTTTGCAACTGGCCCAACAATCACATCCGCATCTGATGGATCCGGATTTCCGGCTCAAAACTGCTTGTGAGATAGAAGCCCATACCAAAGTCGAGACGCCTATCAGAACGAAGCAACTGCGGCTGCTCAACCTTCACATTGCTGCCGTGATATAGCTTCACAAATCCCAACCCTTCTGTGCTTTTTCTTGTCCAACTGAAGCAGCGATATCACTGATCGTTCACTCTAATGCTGTATTTGCCCCTACGTAACTTTTTGGTTTCTCGAGTGCACTATTGAGGGGAATGCGAAGATCTCCGATATCGTATGCTGCATCGAGAATCTATTAGTTTCCGATAGAGCGCTTTCCTGTAATCAGGCGGAATCCTCCGCAGGATATTCGAATCCGGATTCTGGCAGAATCGCTCAATGTTTTTATCCTTGAAGCTCTTGATCCTCTTATCGCTACCGTTATTCGAAAGTATAGCTGAGGGCGTTATTTTTTATTCTCCCGAAAGGAAAAATAGGTCATGAAACGCTTCCACTCTTGTAGCGAACTAACTTTCTCCCGCACGCCCGAGCTGTTATACTCCAAAAAACTGTGTGCGGACACTATTTTTTGGAATAGGATTCTCTATGATTATCAAACGTGACATCTATCTCAACAAGCTCATAGCGAAGCAAGGCAACGGGCTCATTAAAGTCATCACGGGCATCAGACGTTGTGGTAAGTCCTTCCTTTTACTCAACCTTTTCCACACCTATCTGCGCACAGAAGGCATCCCGGAAGAGCAAATCATCGAGATCGTGCTTGATGACAGAAGGAACCAACGGCTGCGCGACCCCGATGCAATGCTTGCTTTCATTGATTCCAAAATCGAAGATCCGCATAAGCAGTATTACGTCATTATCGACGAGGTACAGCTCCTTGATGAATTCGTCGATGTCCTCAACAGCCTGCTTCATATGCCCAACGTAGACACATACGTCACGGGAAGCAACTCGCGATTTCTATCCACCGACGTAGCCACGGAATTCCGAGGCAGAGGGGATCAGATCAGAATTCACCCCCTGAGCTTTGCCGAATATTACGAAGTATCGGGCCTTGATAAGAATTCCGCATTGAACGAATATCTGCTCTATGGCGGCATCCCCCTCGTCCTTGAGCAGAATTCTCCTCAGGAAAAGGCGGCATACCTCAGCTCTCTTCTTAGTGAGGTATACCTTGTTGATACCGTGGATAGATATAATTTGAAGAATTCAACAGGACTCGAAGAACTCGTAGACATACTCGCTTCGGGAATCGGATCACCCCTCAGCCCCAATAAAATCGCCAACACGTTCCAAAGCGAGCTTAAGACAGCACTCAGCTACAAGACCATTCGTCATTATCTAGAATGCCTGAAAGAAGTCTTTCTCATTACGGAAGCCAAGCGTTTCGACATAAGGGGACGGCACTACATCAACTCACCCTCCAAGTATTACTTTGAAGACCAAGGTTTACGAAACGCCCGGCTCAACTTTCGACAGATTGACGAGGGCCACCTTTTGGAAAACGTTATCCATAACGAGCTTGTACGACGAGGCTACAGTGTCGATGTCGGTAGTATAGAAACGTTTGGAAAAACAAAAGATGGCAAGACTATGAGGCAGCAGCTCGAAGTAGACTTTGTAGTGAACAGGGGAAGCTACAAGTGCTATATCCAATCCGCATGGGAAATGAAAAGCACGGAGAAAATCCAGCAGGAGAAAAGAGCTCTCAGTAAAGTTGAAGACGGATTCAGAAGAATAATACTTGTCAAGGAACCCCTCATGACCCACTTCGATGAAAACGGTATCCAAGTTATGGACGTTATGGAGTTCCTTCTTGATCAGGATAGCTTAAAAACGTACATCGGAATCTGACGAGGCTGGGTACAGGCACGCCCTTAGTGGCGCATAGCTTTGCGGCCCTTCATCTCTCACTATCACAATCCGCTCGATGCCGACTCTACTCCAAAAAACTGTGTGCAGACACTATTTTTTGGAATGTGATTCTTGTGAGCTTGAAGTTTGGGCGTACGCTCAGATGCGTAGATGAACCCTGGATGAATATTACGCGTTAATGGTGCCTGATTCCGCCCTACACTGGTGTGTCGTTCCGGGAATAACTGGTATATAACAGCATATCTTTCTCAGCCCGGCTTTGCTGGGCATTTTCTAGAATCGTTTCTACAGGCGCAAACAGCGTTTTGAGGCAATCTGGAAGAATTAGTATGATCAAGTATCGAGAAATACTTCGATTACGGGCGATGGGGCTGAAGGTCTTTTAGCTTCTCATGCGCTTCAGGTTCTGTAGTTTCCAGAGTGCAGCAGGACTTTGCCTGACAGCCTCAACCATCCGGGTGTCGGGAAAGAGCAGTTCGGGACGGTAGTCGCCAGCAGCAAAAAGATCGAGGTACTTTCGCTCGCTGTCAGTGCGCGGAAGAACGCGCCTCTCTATAAACTCTTCGGTGTTCGCAATGAGATCTTGAAGAGCTGGACGCTCGTCTGTTGCTTTCAGCATAGGGAGGAGCTGATTTTCCAACTCTGCTTCCTTATCGAAAAATCTCTCTGTACGACCTTCGAAGGCTTGAGGAAAGCGCGCCGAAAGGGAGGCATAGTAGAGTATTACTCGATGAACGAGAGATTCGTAGTCCTCGTCGGCGTTGGCAAGAACACCTTCGAGGCTGCAAACGTCGTAAAGGTCGCGTATTTTCACCCTGTCAAAGAGCGCCTTAACCTTACCGCCAGCAAGTTCTGCGTCGCTAAACGTTACAACCTGTGCATCCGGTCTGATGGCGCAAGGTCTAGATGCAGGAGGTATGAGCGGAG
>CAZLKG010000053.1:0-9909 GCA_964560045.1 uncultured Slackia sp. | reverse complement strand
CAAATCGTCCTGATGTCCTTGATGTGGTGCCTCCTGATGTGGTGGAAATCGGGTCACGTCATCCAATGGCGAGACTTATCCTTTGAACTGGCTGGGGTGCTTCGCGAAAAAGTCAGTACGCGGGGGCAGCGTTTTTAGGGCATGACGGCCTGCAGCCACCTCTTCGGGCGCACATAGTTCATCCATGCTATCGAAGGGCACATTCCAGTTGAAAATGCGCTCGGGGGCTATCCGTAGATACTCCGCTATCATTTCGCAGCCAACCGGCGCAATGGGATGCATCAAAAGCGCTGAAACGCGCAGGGTAAAAAAGCTGTTCAGTAGCACCTGGCGGCGCTGCGCATCATCCCCGCCCTTCTCGGCGGCCTTGATGCCTTCCACCCAGCCTTTCTGCGCCCAACGTATGAAGTCATCTGCGCAGCTGAGCGCCGAATGGAACTCGGCCTTGTGCATGATGGCCTCATAGGCTCCAAGCGCATCGTGGGCGCGGCGCACCACGCTTTCATCCGGTGCCCCTAAGGGCATGAAGCCCTCGAAGTTTTTCTGTGCCTCATAAAAGCAGCTTCGGGCTAAACGATTGAACACGTTGGTGAGCAATGCGCCCTCTTTAAGCGCGGGATCGGCCACACGCGGATCGGTGCGCGTCTTCTCGTTGGGATCAAAGGGCTTTGGCTTAAACCCGACAGATTTCTGATCAAGTCCCAGCGCAAGCCAATGCGCGCGCAACTGCTCTGCGGTGTAGTGGTTTAGCAGCTCATCAGCCGAGGGAGGCTTAAGGACTCCCGATGATGATGCCTTGGTTTTGCCGAAGAGGATGTGGTGATTCGCGATGAGGCGCGTCTGCTGCAGCACATCCTCATCGGGTTTCGTCTTTATGCCGGCACCCTCTTCCAGTGCCATCCACAGAGCAGGCTGGGCTACTCCGTAGAAATACAAATT
Source organism: uncultured Slackia sp. (assembly GCA_964560045.1). Classification (GTDB taxonomy): domain Bacteria; phylum Actinomycetota; class Coriobacteriia; order Coriobacteriales; family Eggerthellaceae; genus Slackia. The sequence goes on along the minus strand of CAZLKG010000053.1, from coordinate 8,970 downwards.
GTCCTGCCCAATGAACTGATATACGCAAGCATCAGGCGAACACCACCACTCACGCACATCGGAGAGCGCCCCACCGCGTGCCTCAAGTGCTGTTGCCGTGAAGCTCACAGGTGCCCAGAGACTTTCCGGCCAGCACCATACCGTCAGACCCTCTGTGCCCTCCATCTGCGGCACTTTCACGCCCCACTCCACGTTACCCGAAATACGGAAAGGCACAAGCGCCTTCCCCGTGCGAAAGCGCACGCCCGCACGGGAGAGAAGGTCGCGTGCCGCATCACGGTCTTCGATGCATGAGAACTCTATTCCAAATGAGCGCTTGCCGCGTTCTGCCTCATGAAAGGTGTGTGCCGGAAGTTTAGCTTCCAGGGCGCGGTAAGAGTCTTCAAACTCGTTTTTGATGAAGATGACCGGCGCGCCCAAAAATTCCTCAATGGTGCGCCACACCACAAAGCGAAGCTCAGGGTCAGACTTCATCTCATCAACGAGATCGCACAGGCGGTCGCGAAAACAGGGTAGATCGAAGTACCAGTTTTCCACCGGGCGCATATCAGGGGTCTCACCGGTAAGGGTGCTCTTGGGCGCAATCAGCTCCTGCGGGGCAAACTGGTGACCCAGATCGCATTCGTCGGCGTAGGCCTTATCGGACTTACAGCCCTCAACGGGGCAGCGCCCTACCACCTGCCGTCCGTTGAGAAATTTGTCCGCCTTGGAGTCGTAGAACTGTAGCGTAGAGGCAAGGTGGAGATGTCCGCTATCGTGCAGGCGCTCCAGAATATCATTGGTCACCAATTGATGAACTTCGCCCGCACGTCCCAGACCGCTTCCCTCATAGATGGAAAGCGAAATTTTGTAGGCATCAAGCGTGGCCTTCTGAGCATCGTGGTTTCGTCGCACGTAATCGGAGATATCACCCTTAAAGCCCCGCAGCTCACAAGCCTCGCGATACCCTTCCTCAATGGGGGAGCCAAAGCAGTCGGTTCCCGAGACAAACAGAACGTTTTCATCCCCTATGCGGTCGCGCAAGAAGCGTGCGTAGGCATCAGCCGGCACGAAAACGCCGGCAACGTGACCGAAATGCAGGGCCTTGTTACCATAGGGCATGCCAGCCGTTACCACGGCACGAGCAGGCCATGACTGTGTGCTTGAATAGCTCACGAAATAGCGCCCGCCTCTTCCAGAAGATCCAGCAAATCCTCGGCGGAAAGCTGGGACAGATCGATACTGTCAAGATCTGAACCGGACTCAGATCCCAAAAGGTCGATGAGATAACTCAAATCGACCGAGGATGAAGTCAGATTCACCACATCATAGGATCCAACAATGCCTCCCAGCTCGGCGGCCTTGTCCAGCGCATCGTCGTAGACGCCCACCTCATCGGCCAGACCGTTTTCCACGGCAGTGGTTCCGGAGAACTGCAAGCCTGTGGCAAGCTCTTCCACCTCTTCAATCGACATGCCTCGGCCTTCGGCAACATTGCGAATGAAGGTATCGTTAATCTCGTTCACCAGATCCTGATAGTACTGACGCTCTTCATCGGTCAACGCGCGCGTACCGTAGCTGGAATCCTTTGAATCGGCGCTTGTGATGTTGTCTATCGAGATGCCCAGCATATCAAGCAAGCCGGAAATGTCCTGGATCTGCAGGAGGGTACCTATGGCTCCGATTGACGTAGTCTCGTTTACAAAGATGTAGTCGGCCTGACTGGATATCTCATAGGCCGCGCTGCAATTCATAGATGCGCTGGAAACCACCACGGGCTTGCTGAATTCGCGCACATAGACGGCCATTTCCTCGCCCGCCGTAGCGGTGCCACCCCCGGAATCCACCCGCAGAACCACAGCCTTGATGTCGGAGTTGTCCTCGGCCTCTTGAAGCAGGTCGCGCAGTCCCTCAGGGCTGCAGGCGGTGCCATCGTATTGAATGGTACCGCTGATGTCGATGACGGCCACGGTATCACCGACGGTGATAGTGCTCTCCGAGATGCTAGAAAGCGCGCTTGTTCCCGAGGTGAGGGTGGAGACGGTCTGAGAGCACGACAGTGCCCCGATAGTGAACATAAACACGATGGCGAATAAAATGATGCCAAGCGCAATCCAGGCGCCCTTGCCACCCTTCTTCTCCGCAGGAGCAGCGGTTGCGGCGTAGGCGTACTGAGGCGCATAGGGATGTCCATAGGGCGGCATCGAAGGAGGTGCAAACCCTGCGGCAGACGAAGCAGTCGATTGAGTGGGGGTAGCAGGACGACTTGGCTCAAATGGCACACTCTGAGCCGCACCGGATTCGATGTTGGGGTTTTCGGACATACTGTGTTCCTCACTTTCCGATGAGACGCATCCTGGCATGAGCGTCCAAGAATTGGAGTTAAAAGACCAAATACCGGGTACAACCGCAAGACCCGAAGTATACACGTCCCTCTTTGATGGCGCGGATACGCAATGGAGACATGATAGCGGAAAGCCGGGTGCAAAAACCCGACGCGCGGTATTTGATAGAATCCGCTGCCATGAGTAGACCTACCCTCCAGACATCGCAGCCAAACCGAAATTTCTCGGATTCCCCGAAGCGCCTGGCAATTGCGTTTTCCTGGCTTGCAGTCGCAGTCATCGCAGCATTCATCTTCTGGATGAGCGCCAAGGACGGCACCACGCTCGATGAGGACTTCGGCATCATCTCCATCATAAAGGCCGCCCTCGCATCTGCTGCCCAAGATGCGTTTGGATATCCCGTAGATGTGTCACCCGTGGGGCATTTCTGCGAATACCTCATCTTCGGGGCAGCCCTCGCCAATGCCTTGCGCTGGCATATTCCCATAAAACGCGCGGTCTTATTGGCTGCTGTTCTTGCAAGCGCCTACGGAATGACCGACGAAATCCACCAGCTGTTCGTACCGCAGCGCTCCTGCGATATCCTCGACTGGACGGTTGACACGGTTGCCGGTGCCATAGGCGCGGCTATCACGGCTGCGATATGCGCACGCAAACCTAAAGCGCTCAAGTAGCGGCAGCTGCTTAAGTAACGGCAGCTGCTCGACTAAGACTGACCGCCCGGGTTCAACTCCCCCACCGTTGCGCTCAACTAACTTCCTCGCCTTAATCCTTGCCCAAAAGGCTGTAGCCTGCGGCTTGCAGCTCATCAAGTGCTACCTCGGCCTCATCACGGCTGGCACCCTTCACAAACAGATAGAGCTTGATTCTGGGTTCGGTACCACTGGGGCGCACAATCACCTTCGCATCTCCCTCAAGACAAAACTCCATGACATCAGCACTCGGCAGTCCCGTGTTATCGCAGAGGTAGTCTAGGCGCCTCTCTACCGCACGGCCTGCAAGGTGTGCATGAGAGGCAGATCGCAGTCCGACCATGATCTCTTTCATGCGCGCATCGCCATCAGCGCCGGGATATGACACCGAGACGTTGCGGCTGAGCCACCAACCATAGCGCTCATACAAATCAACCATCGCATCTGCAAGCGTTTTGCCGCGCCTGCGCCAATAGCGTGCTGCCTGGCAGATGAGCATGCTTGCCACAACGGCATCCTTGTCGCGCACGTGCACACCGGCAAGGTATCCGCAGCTCTCCTCGAAACCAAACATGAAGCGATCAGGCTCACCCGCCGCTTCCAACTCAGTGATAAGCGAGCCGATGTATTTGAATCCGGTAAGCACACGGCGCAGCCCAAAGCCGTATTCCCGGGCAATTGAATCAGCCATGGCCGAGGACACGATGGTGGTCACGGCAACGCTTCGAGAAAGATTCTCACCGCGAGCGGATTTCTTGCGCGCGATGAAGTCCATGAGCAAGATTCCCATCTCGTTGCCGGTGAGAAGCGTGTAATCATCGCCCCTCTCGCAGGCCACGCCTACGCGATCGGCATCGGGATCGGTGGCAAGCAAGAGGTCATAGGGTTTGTTCTCCCCCTTTGCAAAACGGCACTGGGCGATGCCCGCCTCAAGCGCAGCGCGCTCTTCGGGATTGGGATATTCACAGGTGGGAAAATCTCCGTCGGGACGGTCTTGCCCCGCCACCACATCCACATGCAAAACGCCTATCCTTGAGAGCATCTGACTCACGCATTCCAACCCCGTACCGCACAAAGGCGTGTAGAGAACCGAAAGCGGAGCCTTTGATTCCCCGGAGGTTTCCTGGGACTGTTCAAGAACCGCATCCACAAAGCGCTCGATAACGTCCTCCCCTATCCAGGAAATGATCCCCTCACGGAAGGCCTCTCTAAAGTCAACCGTCTTGGCGCATGCCGCGCTGCCGCCCTTGAAATAATCCAGACGCGCAATTGCCGCCGAGATCTCGGCGGCTGCATCGCTTGTGATCTGACATCCGTCAGGCCCATATGCCTTGTAGCCGTTGTAGGCAGCAGGGTTGTGACTTGCCGTCATATTGATGCCCGCAGAGCATCCCAAATAGCGCACCGCGAACGAAAGTGCAGGTGTGGGCTCAACGCGTGGATAGATGAAGGCACGGATTCCGTTTGCCGCAAGCACACTCGCCGCAATGTTCACAAACAGCTCGCCTTTGTGGCGAGAATCGCGCGCTATAGCAACACTCGGATCCTTGAAGTGCGCATTCAGGTAATCAGCCAGACCCTGCGTTGTGCGCGCCACCGTGTAGACGTTCATGCGATTCGTGCCTGCCCCAACAATCCCACGCAATCCAGCCGTACCGAATTCAAGCTCCTTAAAAAACGCATCCTCAACGCGTTCGCAATCGCCCGCCAAAGCCTTCATTTCCATGTCTTCAAGATCCTCAGAGAGCTCATCCAGACATGCAAAATCCGCAGCAAAGCCACAGGAGAGGGTGTCGCCCTCGACATTCGCCTTCCACAGCTTCAACTTGGCATCAATGCTCATTGCGCCCACGATGCGCTCCTCTTCCTTTGGTCGGGTGTATATGGATGTCTCAAGGCGTGCTGCAAAGCGCCACATCCGATTTCGCTTAAGCGTGGCTGTATAAAAGCTCCACACCCGGCCCACAAGACCCTTAAGTTGTAGTGGCGTTTCGCAGGGTGGTGTTTACAGCCCCAGCAGCCTTTTCACATCGGCGTAGACCTCGTCAACACCACGATCGCCGTCCACCGCTACCAAAACACCCTTATCCTTGTAATATCCGATCAAAGGTGCCGTGCTCTTTTCGTACACGTCAAGCCGGTTGCGCACAACGACCTCATCATCGTCACCGCGCTGATACATCTCACCGCCGCACTTAGGACAGGACTGATCGGCCTGGGTACCGATGTAGCCGCACGCCTCACAACAACGGCGATTGGTCAGACGACCGACGATGACCTCGAAATCGACATCCACGAGAAGCGCGGCATCAAGCGGCCTGTCGAGCTTGGACAAAAGCTCATCTAGAGCCTTTGCCTGGGCGGTGGTACGGGGAAACCCGTCAAGAATGAACCCTTTGGCGGCATCGGGCTTCTGTAAGCGCTCGTTCATCAGATCGATGATAAGGCTATCGGGAACCAAATCACCCGCATCCATGTACGCCTTAGCCTTCTTTCCCAGATCGGTTTGATCCTTCACGGCGGCGCGCAGAATGTCGCCCGTGGAAATATGGGGTGAGGCAAACTCTTCAACAAGTTTGGCGGCCTGGGTACCCTTACCGGCACCGGGAGCGCCCAACAGTACGATGTTCATTGGATTATCCTCCTTTTTAATTGCAACGAGACTCGAGAAAACACCTCAGATATCGAAAGCGCAAAAAGCACGCACGGAGCCATTCTAACGCGAGTTGCGCTCATGGATGTCCCACAGACCTTTCAGAAGCAGATCCGGATCGTGGATCACGGGGCGGCGGCAGGCGGGCACAATGAGCTTGGATACGCCTCCGGTCACAACGGAAGTAACCGGCTCGCCCAACTCATCAGCAATACGCTCAGACAAGCCATCAAGCATAGCCGCGTTACCGTATACCATGCCGCTGCGCATGCAGTCCACCGTTTCGCGTCCGATGAGGTGCTTCGGCTGTTCAAACTTGATAAAGGGCAACTGGGATGCCTGGGCTGTCAGAGCGTCCTGTGAAATGACCACGCCCGGCATGATGATTGAACCCAGATATACCTTACCGGCGCTTACTATTGAGCAGGTGGTAGCGGTGCCCATATCGTAGATAGCCAGCGCACCCGAATAGTCGTTCACCGCTGCCGCCGCATCAGCAATCATGTCGGCTCCGAGGCGCTCGGGAGAGTCCATATCGATCGTAAACCCCAGATCAAGACGGTTACTCACCACCATGGGATCTCTGCCTGCCATGGCGTGCACCGACATCACCACCGAATCGGTAAGCTCGGGTACCACGGACGACACGATGGCTCCGGTCACCCTTGACAGATCGAAGCGCTGCATCGCCACCAATGCCTCAAAGCTCTCCATGAACTCCTCCACCGTACGGCGCTTGTCGGTGGGAAAGCGAATATGTGATACCAGATTGCCTCGGGCGGGCATGAGACCCATGACTACGTTGGTATTGCCGATATCAACCGTCAGAAGCATGTCTGTCTCCTTGCGCAGCACTGCATCGAAGTGCGCTGATTAAAGGGCAGCCGACCGAACGAGGGCTTCGGGTTCGCCGTAGCAAAACTCATGAAAGCGGCTCCAGCGCAAAAAGCTCGGTAAGGAGCCTATCGGCGGCATCCTCCTTATCCATTAAAGGAAGATCAATTTCACCGGTGCGCGTGATGAGGGTGAGATGGTTCGTGCTGACCCCAAATCCTGAACCCTCTTCTGTGAGACAGTTAGCGCAGATCATATCCACGTTTTTGCGCGAAAGTTTGGCACGGGAATTTTTAAGAACATCACGCGTCTCCATGGAAAAACCGCACAGCCGCACACCCGGCGTTCGATGTGCCCCCAGCCACGCGAGGATGTCCTGCGTACGCTCCAGTTCTATATCCATGTCGGCGTCGGTCTTTTTCAACTTGTCGGAGGAAAGGGTTTTGGGGCGATAATCGGCCACGGCAGCCGCCTTGATCACAGCATCACAGTGAGCTGCACGCGAGGCAACGGCATCGAACATGTCCTGAGCGCTGGTCACGGACACCACCTCCACAAAACGCGGAGGGTCGATGGAAACCTGACCTGACACCAGAGTCACCTCAGCCCCGCGCAGCATGGCACGCCGCGCGATAGCGTAACCCATACGCCCGGTGGAATGGTTGGTGATGTAGCGCACCGGATCCATCCATTCCTGAGTGGGACCCGCCGTCACCAAAATACGCTTTCCTACCAGATCGTGTTGGAGGGCGCAGGCGCGCAGAACGTATTCCAAAAGCGTGCCCTCATCCGCAAGTTTGCCTTCCCCCGTTGCGCCGCATGCAAGCACGCCCGCTGCCGAAGGTATAACCGTCACGCCGCGCGCGGCCAAGGTGTTCAGATTGGCTTGCGTTGCAGGGTTGTGGAGCATGTTCACATTCATGGCGGGTGCCACCAACACAGGACAGGTCGCCGCATGCGCAGCCGCACACACCGCATCGTCGCAAAGCCCCAGCGCTAAACGAGCAGCCGTGTTAGCCGACAGGGGAGCCACTATGAGGGCCGCAGCCTGTGAGACTACACTGCGAGCAGCTTCTGCGCATTGACTGTCAGTGCCAACAAGTACCTTGTTGTGCGTAAGCGCTTCAAAGGTCAAATCGGAGATGAATCGGGTGGCGGCCTCGGTCATCACCACAAACACCTCAGCACCCTGCTTCATGAGCAGCGAGGCAAAATTGGCCGACTTGTATGCAGAAATACTGCCCGAAATGCCCAACACGACGGTTTTACCTTCAAGCAGCCCCACGAAAGCCCCTTTCGTCCATAGAAGCTACCAACAGACCCTCCCCCGCGCCGCTGCGCACCGCATACGACACCGGAGAGGGTCACTATAGGCCACACACGCACAGCAGGCCAAAGGGGATTACCAAAGGAGATTACTTGAAGAACCCCTCGTAGTTGTGCATCTTGAGCTGGCTTTCAATCTTGCTCATGGTATCGAGGGCCACACCGATCATGATGAGGATGGATGTGCCGCCGAGGGCCTGAATGAGCTGATTGTTCGTAAAGCTGAAGAGGATTGACGGGATAACAGCCACCAGAGCGATGTACAAACCACCAGGCAAGGTAATGCGATTGATTACGTTTTTGATGTATTGTGTGGTGGCCGATCCGGGACGCACGCCGGGAATAAAGCCGCCCTGCTTGCGCAGATTGTCACTTGTCTCCTCCGGGTTGAATACCATAGAGGTGTAGAAGTATGCGAAGAAGACGATAAGTGCCAAGGTGAGAATCCAATTGATCCAACCGGAACTGATCGCGTCAGCCGCCGTGGTAAGCCAACCCACGTTGAAAATCGCCGCAAGTTGCGCTGGAAAATAGAGCAAACAACTCGCAAAGATGATGGGGATGACGCCTGCGGCATTCACCTTTAGCGGGATGTAAGTGGATTGACCACCCATCATCTTGCGCCCCTGAATGCGTTTGGCGTAGTTCACCGGAATGCGGCGCTGCGCGCGCTCCATGAAGATAATCGCAGGGACGCAGGCCAAAACGATCAGCACGATGAGCGCGGTGATGGCAAGCCCCATGCCGAGATCATCCGTGAGGTTGATGCTGGAAAAAATAGCGGAAGGAACCTGCGAGACGATGGATGTGAAGATGATGAGCGACATGCCGTTGCCCACGCCGCGCTGGGTAATGAGCTCGCCCATCCACATGATCAGCGCCGTACCGGCCACCAGGGAGAACACCACGGCAAAATTCGTCAGCATCTCAGGCACCTCATCGGAAAAGACCACGCCATACGCGCTGCTCTTGAACAAGAAGAGATAGCCGATGGCATTGATGAGGCCGAGGCCCAAGGTGAGAAAGCGCGTGATCTGGGTAATCTTGCGACGGCCGGTTTCGCCCTCGCGCGCCCAACGACCTACTGCAGGAATGACGCCCTGCATCAGCTGCATGATGATCGATGCGGTGATGTAGGGCA
>CAZLKG010000052.1:0-9915 GCA_964560045.1 uncultured Slackia sp. | reverse complement strand
GACACAGAGAAAGACCTCGCATCTGGTCGCAAAACGCTGCCCGTGCTCCTGGGGCGCGAACGCGCCCGTAAGCTCTACCGCGCGCTTGTATACGTGTGGATCCTTGCCATCGTGGTTCTGATGGGTATCTTTTTTACCGATGGGCTTATCGTTATACCTTTTATGGCTCTTGCTGCCTATCCACTACTCAAGGCCCTGCTCTCCAACCCTTTGCTTCCCCAATCGCGCGTTGGAGCCATGGCCCAGATATGCAGCGTCAACGTTTCCTTGGGTGCCTTCTACGCCGCCGGCATCCTCGCATCAGGCGGAATCACATTGACGCTTTAGGGGCACGCTCCTACAGGAGAATCCATCTTGTCGGAAAAACCTCTCAGGAAAAGCCTTTTGAAAGGGTATCAAGGGCTGTATCACTACCTGCGGTCACTACCTGCGGCGCAGATCGTCCACGTGTTTGGTCTTGCCTTCACTGCGGGCAATGGTTCCCGGCTGAACAAGTTTGACGCGCGGACGCACCAACAAGGTGTTGGTAAGCGTTTCGGTGATCTGCCTGGAAAAGGCATCCATTTTCTCAAAGCTGTCGTGCATGCCCTCGGGCAAAAGCTCTACGGAAATGGTCATGCGGTCAAGACCCTCTTCGTTGTCCACCACGATATGGTAGTAGGGACTCACGCCCACAATACCGGCCAGCACATCTTCGACCTCAGAGGGAAAGACATTGGTACCGCGGATGATGAGCATGTCGTCGGTGCGGGTGCGCACCTTGTCCATGCGCGCATGGGTGCGTCCACAGGCACAGGGTTCGCACGTAATGCGCGTAAGATCATGGGTTCGGTAGCGAAGCACCGGGAAGGCTTCTTTGTCGAGCGGGGTGAGTACAAGCTCGCCCTCCTTGCCTTCCTCAACGGGCTCACCCGTCTTAGGATCAATGACTTCCCACAGGAAATGATCCTCGGCAATATGCTGCTGATCACGTGATGCCAGACACTCACCTGACACACCTGGACCCATGACCTCGGTCAGGCCGTAATTGTCGGTGCACACGATGTGCATGCGGCTTTCGATCTCACGCTTGAGGGCAGGAGTACACGGTTCACCACCAAACAGACCCACGCGCAGCGTGCTTTTAGCCCAATCCACACCGGCGGCCTCGCCCGCCTCGCAAATATGCATCGCATACGAAGGCGTAGCGATGAGTACCGTAGATCCGTAGTCCTCCATCATCATCAGCTGGCGGTCGGTATTGCCCGAAGAGGCGGGGATCATCATACAACCCATGCTTTCGCAGCCGTAGTGCAGGCCAAAACCCCCTGTGAACATGCCGTAGCCAAAGGACATCTGTACGCGATCCTTCGAGGTGACACCCGCCATGCTGGCAATGCGGGCAATACATTGAATCCACACGTCCAGATCGTTTTTGGTGTAACCCACCACAATGGGCTTGCCCGTGGTGCCCGAAGAGGCATGCAGGCGCACCACCTCATCCAGCGGCACGGCAAAAAGACCATAGGGATAGGTATCGCGCAGGACGGATTTATCCGTGAACGGCAGACGGCGCACATCATCAAGTGACTCAATATCGGAAGGTGTCACGCCCATCTCATCCATGCGCTCCCGATACCAGGCCACGTGCTCATAGGCGTGACGCACCTGGCGCTTTAGTTTGCGCAGTTGAATCTCACGAATGCGGTCGCGTCGTGCACACTCTATCTCAGGGTTCCGAATTATTCCGTCATGCAAAGAGGTCATTGTCTCCCACCAATTCCAGTGATTCGCCTTTTAACAGTTCCTCAACAGCCTCCAGATCGCCCTCGACCTGGAGGCAGATATAGGTTCCCGCAAGAGAGTAACTGTATAGCACGTTGATACCGGCATCGGCGATCACCGAAAGGCAGCGCCCCAGCTCTCCGATATCGTCTTTGAGTTTGACGCACACGACCGGCTTGGCCTTTGCCACAAACCCCACTTTGGCCAGAGCCGCAAGACCGGCGGCAGCATCATTCACCACGAAGCGCACAATGCCAAAAGAACCCGTGTCGGATGCACAGTAACCACGAATATCCACCTCGGCCTGCGTCAAGGCGTCGAGTGCCCTCTTCATGGTGCCCGGTTTGCTCTCCATGAACACGCTGATCTGAGAAATACTCATAGCAAAACCTCCCTATGAAATCCCTATGAAATCACTCCGTGCACACGTCCGCACCAACCAACAACCCTCAGGCAGCCCCTGTCTGAACCCATGTCCGGCCCGCTTTGAAGGCTGCCACGTTGACATCCTTGAACTTGTCCGGCACATGGCTCTCAATCACATCGATCCACAACTGAGAAGGATACGGCAGGCGCGTGGAAAGCGCGCCAAGAAGCACCACGTTTTTGGCCTTGGCGCTGCCAACCTGCTTTGCCAAAAGATTGGCGGGAATGAGTGTCGCACCAAGTTCGGTAAGAATCTTGCGTGCATCCTTGGGCATGGACGCCTTGCCCATGAGAACCGGCAGCGGAGGAATGGACTCATCGTTCACGAACATGCTTCCACCCTCGGCAAGGTAGGAAAGATTGCGAAGGGCCTCGGTGGTCTCAAAGGACACCACGCACTCAACACGTCCTAGGTCGGCCACCATGGAGGCAACCGAATCCCCTATTCGGATGACGGTGGTCACGGCACCCCCGCGCTGAGCCATGCCGTGAATCTCGGAGAGTTTGACATCCTGACCATAGGTCATAGCACAGCGGGAAAGGATATCGGCAGCCAGCAAAGCGCCCTGTCCTCCCACGCCACACAGCATCACGGTCTTGGTGTCCTTCATCACGAATCCCCTCCCGTGCTCACGAAGCAGCCAAACGGACACACCTGTGCACACTGGGCGCAGCCCACGCACTGCATAGAATCGACCGATACCTTGCCTGATTCGGAGTCGCGCAGGATGGCAGGACAACCCATGAGCGAGCACACACCACAGGCCCGACAATCCGACTTTACCTCATAGGGGGGCTTGCGCTCCTTGGTGAGCAAGGCGCAGGGTGACACAAAGATACACACGCTCAGTCCGTCGAATTTCACGGCACTCGATAGCGCATCGCGCACCGCCTTGGCATCCATCGGATCCACAACGCGTACATCCTCAACACCAAGCGAGCGCACAAGCAGGGGCAGATCAAACTCGCGCGAAGGGCGCTTTTGCAACGTGATACCGTTTATAGGATTGCCTTGGTGACCGGTCATGGCGGTGGTTCGGTTATCCAGGATGCACACGGTGCCACTTCCGCAGTTATACACGGTGTTCAAAAGCGAGGTGATACCCGAATGCGCGAACGTGGAATCACCGATGACGGCAACTACGGGGCGATGGTCATCTCCCTCAAGTCCAAGTTCAAACCCGTGAGCCATGGATATGGAAGCACCCATGCACAAACAGGTGTCCATGGCCGACAGCGGCGGCAAGGCACCGAGAGTGTAACAGCCGATGTCACCCGTCACGATAACGCGCATACGGGAAAGCTCGCGGAACACGAGACGATGCGGACAGCCGGGACACAGCGCCGGGGGACGGCCCGGAACGCCTTCGGGTACGGGGATGGTCTTGGGTTTCTCGCCGCCGAATGCCTGCGCTATCATATTGGGCGTAAGCTCGCCATAGCCGGGCAGGCCGGACGGCTCGAATAGTTCCACACCGAGCGCGCGCACCTGTGTGGAGAGATAGTCGGAACCCTCCTCCACGACATACACCGACTCAACCGAGGCTGCGAAGGTGCGTACCTTGTTCTCCGGCAGCGGCCAGGAAATGCCTATCTTGAGCACGCTTGCATCGGGTAGTCCTTCGCGTACGTGCTGATAGGTCGCCCCGGCGCAGATCACACCGATGGCATCGGAGCGATGTTCAACCACGTTGTAGGAGCACTCCTCCACGAAGGCTTTCACCCGAGCTATGCGAGAATCCAGATCGATTCTGCGGGGCTTGGCAAATGCGGGCATCATAACCCACTTGGAGGGATCCTTTTCGTAGGCCAAGCGCTTCGCTTCGACACGCTCACCCACTTCAATGGGGCATTTGGTGTGCGATACGCGCACTGTTGAGCGAATCATGATGGGAAGGTCAAAGCGCTCGGATAACTCAAAGGCATCGCGCGCAAAGATACGCGCCTCGGCACTGTCAGCAGGTTCGAGCATGGGAATGTGAGCCCCCATCGCGTGAAAGCGCGAATCCTGCTCATTTTGCGAAGAATGCATACCGGGATCATCTGCGGCCAGGATAACCAAACCGCCGTTTATGCCTGTGTAGGCGACGGTATAGAGAGGATCGGAGGCAACGTTTACGCCCACATGCTTCATCGTGGCCAAAACGCGTTTGCCAACCGCCGATGCCCCCACTCCCACCTCGAGCGCAACTTTCTCGTTGGGACACCACTCCGCATACACCCCGGGAAAGCCGGCAAAGGTTTCCATCGTCTCGGTGGAAGGCGTGCCGGGGTAGGCCACCCCGATGCTCGCCCCAGCCTCCCAGGCACCACGCGCTATGGCCTCATTGCCGGATATCAGCTCCATATGCGCTTCCTCACTTCCATACCGCATCTCCCCCTTTTATATTCATAGTCACATCTGCGGTGTAGCCTGATACACGAGGCAGAAGGTTCCAATCTGAACAACATCGCCGTCTTTAAGAAGAGCATCTTTGACGTTGAGATTGTTTACCCACAGGCCGTTGAACGAGTCGGCATCGACAATCTCATAGCCCGCCGACGTGCGCCGCATAGTGGCGTGCATACGCGAAACGGTCATGTCGTTTAAGAATATGTCGCACTGCGGACTGCGTCCGATGGTGAGCTCATCTGCAGACAGATGAAAGACGTTGCCCACCTGGGGACCCTTGACGATGGAGAAGGTGGCTTCGTCCAGAAGTGATGGGGAGGCCATGTTCTCCGTGGGATTCATGGTGATCGGTGCGAACGCCTGCGTCTTGCCTATGAACTTGAATCCGCACACGGGACATGCGGAATCGTCCTCGGACAAGGCGGCGTTGCACACGGGACACGTTGCCATGATGATCCTTTCTGTTGAGCATGCCTTTCTTTGTCACATACGCACAACCGCAAAACCAATCAAGTCCCACAACGGATGACGGACGAATCGACACCCAAACAGGAGCCGCATCGGAAAAGCGATCTCAACCCGGCTGGTCTTATCGGTCTGACAGGGTAGCAACCCTATTGTAGCAAACGGATTCCGCAACGGTAGGCTGCCCCTGAAGGGTACGGAAGAGCCTATCCCACCACACCCCTATGCTCTGGAAGAAGCTGGGGGCCGAAGCATCCTGGGCGGCAATGAGGTCACATTCTGCCACCGTCAACCCTTCCTGGGTAAATGTGATGTGACCCACCACGTCGCCCGCCGAAACATAACCTTTCAGGGTCTCAAACGTCACTTCCTGCTGAATGGAACCCTCCGGTAAAAACACCTCAGCGGAAAAATCGGGGTCGGCAACAGTTGCGGCTACTATGGAATCCGGCCAGTCACTTTGAGCCACCTCGGCCACAAGCGGAAAATCCTCACCGAGGTATTCGACCGTAAAGGGAGCGTTTATGAGGGAAACATCCTCAAGGTTGTCATACAGCCAGTCCAGAAGAATAGCCGTGTCGGTAAAGCGATCTTCGTTCGTGGGAGCGCCTAACACAACGGTGTAGAACTCGCCTTCGTCGCGCACACAGGCACCGGCGAAGCAGTTACCGGCATAATCGGTGGTGCCCGTTTTCACGCCGCACAATCCCTCATAGCTGTCCATGAGTTCATCGGTAGAAATCAACTCAACAATACGAGAAGATCCGTCAGAAGAAGTTACCGTAATGGTAGTAGATCCTCCACCGACTATAGTCCGAAAGGTCTCATCCTGCATGGCGTATGCAACCATCACGCCCACATCACGCGCAGTGGAATGGGCATCACTTTCAAACTCACCGTCATCAAGGCCATGCGGATTGGTGAACACCGTGTCAGTACAGCCTATCTCCTCAGCCTTGGCGTTCATCGCTTCCACAAAGGCTTCTTGTGCATCCTGACCATCCGAAGAGAGTGAGGCTCCTACCGCCTCAGCTATCACGATGCCAGCATCATTGCCGGAAGGTATAAGCAGGGCGTACAGAGCGTCCTCAAGCGTCATGCTGTCGCCTGCCTCAAGACCCGCGGAAGACCCACCCACCGTGGCAGCCTCCTCATTCACCTCTACAACGGTGTCAAGCGAGGCATTCTCTAGGGCCACGATGGCGGTCATCACCTTGGTAATGGAAGCTATTTTGACGGGTTCATCAGCATTACGCTCGAAATAGACGGTGCCGTCCTGACTTACCACCAAAGCCGAGGTGGCCGTAATGTCAGGACACTGTGAGGCTTCCAGCCCACGATCCGAAACGGTCTGGCCACACACTATATCGGTGTCCAGCACGTCAGCAAAAGCCGGAACGCTCAGCGTGAGCGCCAGGACAGCAGAGAGCACAGCCGAGGCAACCCGACCCAAAACGCGGCGACGCATCACGCGAAGCCTGCCAGTGAAGCGATCGTCTAATGCGGAATTATCCGGCGCGAGTCTTAGGCGAAGACCTCTCCTGAAAGGAACCCTGTTGCGTGCGCCTCCGTTTTCGATGGATGCATCAATCAAGCCTGTATACTTCCTTTGCCTGCACCACGTCGAAACCGGCCTGAACCAGCTTCTCCTCTATTCCTTCATCGGCCACCTTGAGTACATCAATTGCCGAATCCTCGCCGAGCGAGAAGCAGTACCCGTACTCAATGTTGACACCCTGCTGATCTATGAATTCCAGCAGCTCAGCCAAACCGCCCGGCCTGTTGGGTACGCGAACGGCTAAAACCGGCATAACCTTAGCACGATAGCCCGCATCGGTGAGCACGGCAGCAGCGCGCTGGGGCGTATCGCAAAAGATGCGCACGACGCCGAAATCGGACGTATCGGCCACAAACAAATCGTGCATGTTCACATCAGCATCGGCCAAATCACGGCAAAGCCTGGAAAGGCGGCCTCTCTTATTCTCCAATAAGACGGTCAACTGTTCAATCATCGCTTTCTCCAATCCTCAATGGAAGCATAGGTCGCACCCGAAAAGAACACAGACTCCCGTGCGCACAAACCCGCCTGTGTACAAGGCCAATCTCCGCACACGGCCGCACCCGTATAAGGCGCGCAAAGGCGGCTAGCTTTGGGAATCGCGCAGATCGATAATACGCTTCGCCTTGCCCTCGCTACGCTCGATGCTCTTGGGCTCCACAAACTTGATCTCCACGGCAATCTGTAAATTGCTCTTGAGTTCTGCCGCAAGACGCGTGCGAAGATCTTCCAGCACCCGAATCTCATCAAAGGGGAAATCGGGAGCGGTTTCCACGCGCAGTTCCACACGGTCGAGCGGGCCTTTGTTGGTGAGCACAATCTGATAGTGCGTCACAAGTTCGGGGAAGCCAGTGACCACATGTTCAATCTGGGATGGGAACACGTTCACACCACGAATGATCATCATGTCATCGGTACGACCCACAATGCGGTCAATTTTGCGATGGGTACGGCCACAGGCGCATTCCTCAGAAATCACACGCGTGACATCGCGAGTGCGATAGCGAACGAGCGGACAGCACTCGCGCGTAAGCGTAGTGATCACAAGCTCGCCCCACTCGCCATCAGGCACAGACTCAAGGGTCTTGGGATTCACTATCTCGAAGAGAAATTGATCTTCTGCCACATGCAAACCATGAGCTGCGGAGCACTCCATGGCCACTCCGGGACCCATCACCTCGGACAATCCGTATACATCACAGTACTGCACGCCCAGTTTCTCTCGGATTTCCTGGCGCATGCCCTCACTCGCAG
Organism: uncultured Slackia sp.; assembly: GCA_964560045.1. Taxonomy (GTDB): domain Bacteria; phylum Actinomycetota; class Coriobacteriia; order Coriobacteriales; family Eggerthellaceae; genus Slackia. Next base: position 2,056 of record CAZLKG010000052.1, on the reverse strand, counting down.
GCTCGGCTCCTAAGATGACACCGGAAATGGCAAACTCCTCAGCCGGAGTGTATCCCATCTCCAGAGCGGTATCAGCGATGAGCAGGGCATACGAGGGCGTGCAACAGAGGATGTCGGTCTTTAGGTCGCGCATCATCTGGATCTGACGCTTGGTATTTCCGGAGCTGGTGGGAATCACGGTGCAACCCACGGCCTCGCCCCCGGCATGGGCACCCAAGCCTCCCGTGAACAAGCCGTAGCCATAAGACACCTGAATGGTGGATGCGGGCGACCCGCCCACCATATAGATACCACGGGCAAAGCAGTCTCCCCAGTTCTTAAGATCGTTTGCGGTGTGGCCCACCACGGTGGCCTGACCGGTGGTTCCGGACGAGGCATGAACGCGGGCAACTTCGCGGTTGGGCACGGCGAAGAGATCGAAGGGATAGGCGTTGCGCATGTCCTGCTTCACGAGGAAGGGAAATCGCTTGATGTCTTCCAGAGAGGCAATTTTTCGGGGATCCACGCCTGCAGCGTCAAAGCGCTCGCGATAGAGCGGAATATGCTCATAGGCGTAAGCAACAGACCAACGCAGTCGTTCAAGTTGCAACGCTTCGAGCTCGGCGTGCGGTAAGGTTTCGATTTCCTCCTGGTAGTACATCTAGGCATCCTTTCCGTTCGATGTTTGCTCGCAGCGTGGCGCGCGCACCCCGCTGCATTAAGTTCGGGCACTTTAGTACACTAAAGTGCCTTTGTAAAGGGTGCGACACAAAAAGCAAGAAGTCCCATGACAGAGGCACCCGCTGCTTTTGAGTCCTTCAATGCCTTCGAGGCGAGCCGATCAACATGTGGGGCCTTGCCTGCTCCCACAATCTTTCAGTTAACCTCAAAACGGGCGCACTTAAGTGCACACCAACCCTTAACGGTATATACGGCGGCGGCTATAAGGGTAAGTATCAATCCTATATACACAAACCAGATACCCCATGAGACGGACGCCGCATTAAAACCTGGCAACCAGGCGATATCGCATATACCGATTCCTGGAATCTGCGGGAAATTGAGCAGAAGACCTGCAAAGCCGACAAACAAAAAGGTGGTGGCGAATTTACCCACATAGATAACGGGAATCCTCTTCTCCCATCGAAACAGTAGATAAGCCCCGCCCACAAGCAGATAAACATCGCGGAGAAGCACCACCAAAATCATCCACAGCGGAAGGCGGCCCACAATGAGCAGACCCAACACGCCAAAGATCATGAGCAGGCGATCAACTACCGGGTCGAGCAGCTGACCCAAACGCGACACCTTATGTGTTCTGCGGGCTATCAGGCCGTCAAGGAAGTCGGTTGAGGCTGCGAGAGCGAACAACAGCGTGGCAAGAAGATCAAACCCATTAAGCAGAAGGGCGAAATACGTAGGAATCGCACACAAACGAACGAAGGAAACGAGGTTCGGCACGGTGAAAATCTCATTCGACACTGCGTCTATTTTCTTGGCCATTCCCCCGCATCCCATCCAGACGACTGACGTACAAAGACCCGCCTGTCTGGACGGGCCTTGCGCGATTGTAGCATCTTTTGGCATGTCGAGACAAAGCCGCAAAGCAGCTCGGCAACACTGTCACCGCGATGTAACCGAGACGATGCAACCCGAGGCAAAAGACCAAAACGAAAAATGCCGAAACACCCACACATCGTAAGCCACAAAGAAACAAGCCACGCCAAGGGGCCGGGAAAGTCAAACCAACCCGACCCCTCAATGCAATTAATTGCAAGGATGCACGGCTATATCACGGCCTACCCTACAAAGGGACGCAGAACACCCGTAGGAATTCCGTGAGCATACACGCTTGTAACACGAACCGTGTATCCTGGATATGCTTCAATAATTTTGTCATTTCCGATGTAGATCGCAATATGACCTGACCAGTAAATCAGATCGCCACGTTGACGACTAGAGAACGACAACTTTTGAAACTTTCCACTATTCCACATGTAATTGGCGTATTGATCGTGTCCGGAAGTGTAGTAGTGATCCCACGGATTCATAGGCGAAAGATCCATGCCTACCGCAT
>CAZLKG010000051.1:0-10115 GCA_964560045.1 uncultured Slackia sp. | reverse complement strand
ACTCGGGCACACGCCCAGTTCATCAACGTGCTCGATACGTCATGTGTACTTATCAAGCTGCCGCTTCGCGCTTCGCAACATTCCCAAACGCAGAAGCGAGGGCATGATACGCTAGCAACTAAGACCTGTCAACAACTTTACACGCCTCCGGGCGTATCTACTCCGCAGCCCCTCCATAACCCCACAACCTTAACTTTCCATACTCACTGCAAAAGTCGTTTGGATAGATGAGCCCTCATGAGTATCGCGCAAGCCTAGATTTGGCAGCTTGGGCATGTCCAAAAAAACGTCCATGCCCAGACGTGCGGTTTAGTTTGAGAAGTTACCCATAATCCCACAAAACTCACAGTTCATCTCCGCTGAAGCGCGTCTTGAAAACTCACACGTCAGCTTCCATGTAGTGATCGAATTCGTGGACTATTTCCTTTGAGGGAGGCTCGGTCACAAGCGATACGACGACGATGGCGATAAGGGAAAAGATGAATCCCGGCAACAGCTCATATATGCCCCAAATGCCGCCGAAGGGACTGATGAAAAGGTTCCACACCACCACGGTGATAGCTCCCACAAGCATGCCGGCAAGCGCACCCTGCCGATTGGTGCGGCGCCAATACAGACTCATCAGCATAAGAGGCCCAAAACTCGCCCCAAATCCCGCCCACGCATAAGACACGACCTCGAAGATGGAGGAATTCTGATCGAGCGCGATAACAATGCCAAAGGTAAGAATAAGCACCAAAGCCACGCGAGAGACGAACATACACTGCGCCTCGGTGGCGTTTCTGTTGATGATTCCCCTATAGAGATTTTGCGATATAGCCGAACCCGCAATGAGCAGATAGCTCGATGAGGACGACATGGTTGCGGCGAAAATACCCGACACCACCAGGCCACACACGAAGGCCGGAAGCATAACTTGAGCCAGCAAAATGAAGATGGACTCAGAGGTCGCCTGTGTGAGGAATGCATCCGGCAGGGCGGAGCGGCCCACCAGCCCGATGCACACCGCGCTCGCAAGCGAAACGACCACCCAAATGGTAGCGATGATGCGGCTCTTTTTGATCTCATTGGAATGGCGCACGCTCATGAAGCGCACGAGTACCTGTGGCATACCGAAATAACCCAGACCCCACGCGAGGCATCCCGCAATGGTTACGGCACCGGATCCATAGGCAACAGCCTCACCGAACAGAGGCATGCCGTCTTCGACAAGCTGTACTCCGTCATCGCCCATAATGGGGTTGGCCTGTTCTGTGGCGGAAAGAAAACCGGGTATGGATTGGAGAAACGCCACGGTGTTTTCCACGCCACCCGCCATGGCAACACTACCCACGAAAACGATGAGCAGCGCGCAGATCATGATTGCGCCTTGAATGAGATCGGTGGTACACACCGACAGATACCCTCCCATGAAGGTGTACGCAAACACCACCAAAGCACCAAGGATCATCATCGTCGCATAATCTAGACCAAACAGCTGCGTGAACAGCCTGCCGCAGGTTACAAAGCAGCTGCCACAGTAGATACAAAAGAACACGAGAATGATGAGGGCGGCCACACTCATGAGCACACGTTTTTCATCATGAAAACGGTTGCTGAAATAGTCGGGCAGCGTGATGGCATTGCCCGCTACCTCGGAGTATTTGCGCAGGCGTCGTGCAACAAATTTCCAGTTGAGATAGGTACCTATGGCAAGTCCTATAGCCGTCCACATGGCATTAGACGCGCCCAAGAAATACGCGATGCCCGGCAGGCCCATGAGAAGCCAGCCCGACATATCAGATGCCTCAGCAGAGAGAGCCGTAAGCCACGGTCCAAGCCCACGCCCACCCAAAAAATAGCTTTCCGAATCCTTATTGGATCGTTTCAGGTAGAAAAACCCCACCGAAAGCACTACGACGAAGTACAGAGCCATCGCCGAGATTACCTGGATATCACTGCTCGACATACGAAACCCCCTATTCCCCTCTGCGCCCTTTGCACACACACGAAACACAGTGCCTCAGCGCGCAGAACCGCACCGTTTCCAGCTTTTGTACCCTTTTGCGCACGCACGAAACACAGCTAACAAGATGAAACGCAGCACACGTTCCACGGTGCGCCTTTTGTGCGCCCGCGAAACACGGCTGCCAATTATACGGTAAAGTGAACGGTGCAGCCTCAACATGCTTTGTTTTGCCAAGGTAGCGCAGCATTCCATGTGCTCACAGGCGCGCAGTTGAAATGAATACCGCAGGAGGAAATGATGCCATACGCCGACATGAGCCACGAAGAGCTCGCCGCATTGAAGACCTCGCTTGAAGAGGAGTATGCCGGACACTGCGCCAAAGAACTTTCGCTGAATATGGCTCGCGGGAAACCCGCTGCCGATCAACTAGCCTTGAGTTTGCCCATGCTCGACGCGCTACCCTCAGACGCAGAGCTTTTCGCCAAGGATGGCACGGATTGCCGCACCTACGGCACGATGGACGGCATCCCCGAGGCAAAACGCCTCATGGCCGCGCTTGCGGATCACGACCCCTCCCTCGTGTGCGTATTTGGCAACTCAAGCCTCAACATCATGTACGACATCATATGCCACGGTATGCTTTACGGCTACCTGGGATCTCCTGCCTGGAAAACGCTGTCCTCTGTCAGATGGATTTGCCCCTCCCCCGGCTATGATCGCCACTTCTCAATCTGCGAGCAGTTGGGCATAGAGATGATCCCCGTGCAGATGACCGAAGATGGCCCAAACATGGACGAGGTGGAGCGCATCGCCGCATCCGATGCGTCGGTCAAGGGCATTTGGTGCGTACCGCAGTATTCCAACCCCACCGGTGCGGTGTACTCGAATGAAACCGTGGCGAGATTGGCTTCAATGGATTGTGCGGCAAGCGATTTCCGCATCCTTTGGGACAATGCCTACTGCGTGCACCATCTCTACGACGATAGCACAACCCAGGTGGCCGACATTGCCGCTGCATGCGATGAGGCAGGCAACCCCGACAGGTATTTCAAATTCGCTAGCACGTCAAAGATCACCTTCCCCGGTGCCGGTATTGCCGCCGTGGCATCAAGCGCACGCAACATAGCAGAGCTTAAAGCGCGCGTGGCTATTCAAACCGTGGGATACGACAAGCTCAACCAACTGCGTCATGTGCGTTTTTTGCGTGACGCGGAAGGCGTGGCCGAACACATGAAAAAGCATGCCGCCATCCTTCGGCCAAAATTCGAGCTTGTACTGGATGTCTTTAACGAAAAACTCAAGGACGTGGGTGTCTCATGGAGTAAGTCCAACGGAGGCTACTTTATCAGTTTTGAAGGACTGCCCAACACCGCAAAGCGAACCGTCGCTCTTGCTAAAGGCGCGGGAGTCACGCTTACGGGAGCGGGCGCTACCTGGCCCTATAAGCGTGACCCGCAGGATTCCAACATCCGCATAGCCCCTACCCTGCCCCCACTCGAAGAGCTTCAAGAGGCCATGGAGGTCTTTGTGTGCTGCGTGAAGCTCGCCAGCGTAGAATCGCTGCTGGCGAGAGCATGATCTAAGAGCCCGACGAGAAAGCCCGATGAGTGACCCACCACTTGCAGGGGTCCGCCTCATCGGGCTTTTCTTTCCCCGTCCCTTCTCCTTGCGCGCCTGAGCGCAACGCGTTACCTCGTAAGTGAGAGTCCCTGGCGTACCCTCCCCTACTAGATAGCTGCCAAGCTATTCTTTGTCATACATCGCCTTGAGATCGAGCAGGTGCCGATAGCGCTCTATGGCCGCTTCCTCGTTGCGCGCGAACAAATCCTCGGCACGATCGGGGAACTCCCGCGTGAGGCGACTGTAGCGAGCCTCATTCATCAGGAAATCGCGGTACCCTCCCGCGGGCTCCTTGGAATCGAGAATGAACTTCTTGCCGACAGGTGCCGCAGGATTGAAACGGTAAAGATTCCAATAGCCGCACTCGACCGCACGTTTCATCTCGTCTTGGCAGTTGGCCATGCCGCCTTTAATCGAGTGCATCTCGCAGGGGCTGTAACCGATGATGAGCGAAGGGCCGGGATATGCCTCAGCCTCGGTGATGGCCTTGATAGTCTGAGCAGGCTTTGCACCCATGGCCACCTGGGCAACATAGACATATCCGTAAGCCATGGCAATCTCAGCGAGGCTCTTCTTCTTGATCTCCTTGCCCGCCGCTGCGAACTGCGCCACCTGGCCGATATTGGATGCCTTGGATGCCTGGCCTCCGGTGTTGGAATACACCTCGGTATCAAACACAAAGACGTTCACGTCGTTGCCGGAGGCAAGCACATGATCTAAACCACCATAGCCGATATCGTAGGCCCAACCGTCACCGCCAAAGATCCACACGGTCTTCTTGACAAGGAACTCACGGGTATCGAGAATCACCCGGACATCGGACATATCGGCAGAAGAGGCACCTTCAACCGCCTTCTCCAATTCGGCGACATAGGCATCAGCGGCAAGCCTGCTTGCCTCAGCATCATCGCGAGCATCAAGCCATGCTTGCGCGACCTCCTTCACGGAGTCGGACAACTCGGAAGAAGCCAATACGCGGTTGGTGCGCTCGACAAGCATATTGCGAACGGCACCCTGACCGAGCAATATGCCCAGCCCCTGCTCGGCGTTGTCTTCAAATAAGGAATTGGACCAGGCGGGGCCACGACCGTCCTTGTTGACGGTGTAGGGCGAGGTAGCAGCCGGACCGCCCCAAATAGAAGAGCAGCCGGTGGCGTTGGCAACATACATGCGCTCACCGAACAGCTGCGTGACCAGACGCGCATAAGCGGTCTCGGCACAACCGGCGCACGCGCCCGAGAACTCGAGCAGGGGTTGCTTGAACTGGCTTCCCTTAACGGTGAAATCCTCAAGCTGTGGCTTGGGGGCCACCTCTTTAACGCAGTAGTCAAAAGCAGCCTGTTTCGCAAGCTGGGTTTCAGTCGAAACCATGCTCAGAGATCCGGACGGACACTGGCCGATACATACTTCACAGCCCATGCAGTCGAGAGGTGAAACCGCGAGGGTGTATTGCAGACCGGCAGCCGCCTTACCCTTCGCAGGCACGAGGATGCAGGATTCGGGTGCTGCCGCAGCCTCATCTTCGGTAAGCGCAAACGGGCGAATGGTAGCATGGGGGCATACATAGGCGCACTGGTTGCATTGAATGCATTTTTCGGGATCCCAGGCAGGAACGCTTACCGCAACACCGCGCTTCTCGTATGCAGCGGCACCCTGCTCAAACTGACCATCAACATAATCCATGAAGGCGGATACCGGCAGACGATCACCATCCATTCGACCCACGGGCGCCATGACCTCACGAACCATCTTCACCAGCTGTGGGCGACCCTCGATGCTATCCTCATGAGCGTCATCGACAGCATGCGCCCACGTGGCAGGTATATCTATGCGCTTGAATGCGCTGGCCCCCAAATCGATTGCCTGATGGTTGAGGTCTACTACGTCCTGACCCTTCTTCATGTAGGACCCGGTGGCAGCATCCTTCATATATTGGATGGCTTCATCCTGCGCAATAACACCGGACAGAGCGAAGAAAGCCGACTGGAGGATCGTGTTGGTACGCTTGCCCATGCCGATCTCAATGGCAAGATCAATAGCATTGATGGTGTAGAGTTGAATATTGTTGTCTGCGATGTAGCGCTTGGCCTCGGCATCCAGATGGCGTTCGAGCTCTTCAGGTGTCCACTGGCAGCTAATCATGAACACGCCGCCCGGCTTGACATCCTGTACCATACGAAAGCCTTTGGTAACATAGGAGGGATTGTGGCACGCCACGAAGTCGGCCTTATTGATGTAGTAGGCGCTGCGGATGGGCGAATCGCCGAAGCGCAGGTGGCTCACCGTCACGCCACCCGTCTTCTTTGAGTCGTACTGAAAATACGCCTGGATATATTTGTCGGTATTGTCTCCGATGATCTTGATGGAATTCTTGTTGGCACCCACGGTTCCGTCTCCGCCAAGCCCCCAGAACTTGCACTCAATCGTTCCCGGTGCCGCCGTATTGGGAGAAACAGGATCCTCGGGCAGAGAGAGATAGGTTACGTCGTCCACGATGCCCACCGTGAATTCGCGTGCGGGCTCATCTTTTTCAAGTTCCTTATAAATTGCAAAGGCCGACGAAGGAGGAGTGTCTTTAGAGGCTAAGCCGTAGCGACCACCGCACACCTTTATGCCGCCTTGACCCTCCTGGACGAGCGCGTTTACTACGTCCATATACAAGGGTTCGCCCACGCTGCCAGGCTCTTTGGTGCGATCCAGGACAGCTATCTTCTTCACCGTTTCAGGCAAAGCCGCCACGAACTTGTCAGCCGCAAAGGGGCGATACAGGCGCACCTTAACCAAACCGACCTTCTCGCCATGGGCATTCAAATAGTCGGTGACTTCCTCAATCACATCGCAGAACGAACCCATGGCCACGATTACTCGATCGGCATCGGGTGCGCCGTAGTAATTGAACAGCTCGTAATTGGTACCCAGCTTGGCGTTCACCTGATGCATGTAGTCTTCAACCACCGCAGGCAGCTCGTTGTAGTGGGTGTTGCAAGCCTCGCGGTGCTGGAAGAAGATATCGCCATTCTCATGGCTGCCGCGCATGGAAGGCCGCTCAGGATTGAGCGCGTGATTACGGAACCGCTGCACTGCTTTCATGTCGCACATGTCCGCAAGATCGTCATAATCCCAAACGGCGATCTTCTGAACCTCGTGAGAGGTGCGGAAACCGTCGAAGAAATTGATGAACGGCACGCCTGCCTTAATTGCCGCAAGATGGGCAACGGCGGAAAGATCCATGATTTCTTGCACGTTGGTCTCGGCAAGCATGGCAAAACCCGTTTGGCGGCAGGCCATAACATCGGAGTGATCGCCAAAAATGCTCAGCGCATGAGTGGCTACCGTGCGCGCAGTCACATGAAACACGGCAGGCAGCATCTCCGCTGCAATCTTGTACATGTTGGGAATCATGAGCAAAAGGCCCTGAGATGCGGTATAGGTGGTGGTCAGCGCACCGGCGGCAAGCGATCCATGAACCGTACCTACAGCGCCTCCCTCGGATTGCATCTCACATACCTTGACCGCAGTTCCGAAAATGTTCTTCTTGCCGTTCGCTGCCCACTGATCAACCAGATCGGCCATAGGGCTTGACGGCGTGATAGGATAGATGCCAGCAACTTCGGTGAACGCATAGGAAACATACGCGGCAGCATTGTTTCCGTCCATGGACTTGAGTTCCCTCGCCATATTTCACTCCTGTTCTTTTGCAAGCTGATTCGCGGTGCGCAAGAGGCGAACCGCAGCGCTTTTGCACAACCCCCATTTACAGGATTTTCGGCTAAAGAGCGCAAAAACCCCTTCCCGCTGACGCCGGATTTAGGCATGGTAACAGGTAACCTCTTACTTTAGGCGAGCAAAGTGTTCCGCACTCATAGCCGTGCGTTCAGGTTCGGTAAACGGGAAGGGATAGATGATACATGATTGCTAGCGAACAAGGGATGCATGAGTAGCGTGAATCTGTGAGGCCAGCGTGCGCATCTGCTGGGCTTCAAAATCAAAATGAACGCATTGGGGTTGGTCGGGATTGACGGAATCGGGCCTCTCAACGCGCACAAACACTACCTCGACCCTGTCGAATCCCTGAGAGAGTACAGCGTAAGCGTAACATTGAGCCTGCAGAGCGTGCTTGCGCTGCAAAGCATCCTTCGACTCATACCCCTGGCCCCCTGTCTTGTAATCAACAACCAGGGCACTACCACACCCGTAGACATCGTAAGCAAGCAGGTCTATCGATCCTTCAAGGAACAGGGCCTCTTTTGGATTTCCTCCACCGCCCAAACGGCCTACACCCTTGAGGCAATCGGATGAAGGTTTACTGAGGTTTGCTTCCCGCAAGAAAGGGCTGTCGAGCGACACGAAAAACGGAGCCTCAGGCCGGATTGACGCATATCGCGCAACCCTGCCCGCCACATCGCTTGCTATCCAGCGCAGGAGCGCTTCACGAAGACGTATCTGTGCCCACGCATCCAAATTACAACGCCGGGCGATGCAGTCGATACGCTCATCGTCGGGCATTCTCGGTTTTCCCCCATCGCTCGCTGCACAGCGCGCCAAAAGATGAAACGCGGTACCTACATCGGTGGCCTTGTCGGCATCCGAGGAAAGACTCGCGCACAAGGCACTCCAAAATGCGTCATCTTCGCCCTCTTCGTCATGAACTTCGATCGATGCCGAAAAAGTAGGGTCTTGCGCATGCCCCCCATCGAGCGCATCATCAGGGCAGGCAGTGCCACCCTCCGCGAGCGCCGTATAGCTTGTCACCCCGCAGCGCAAAGGACGCCAAGGGGCCTCATCAAGGCAAACCTTCTCCCTCTCCCGAGGTATAGCAAAAAAGCTCTCTCCGCCTTCGAAAGAAGAAGGAGGCGAATAGCCAGGCTCACACAGGAGGGATCGCCTTTCATCCGCAACAAGACTGGGGTCATGTGGCACGGCTTCGGTCTTGGCGATGGCAGAGGATGCACCCAGACACTCATCAAGTGTTGCCTCATCGGCATCAAGGCGCTCGACAAAGGCGGACGTCTGTCCACCGAAGTCCACGCGCGAAACACCCTCAGGAATATCCTCCACGCCAAAAAGGGCTCCTCTCACATCGTCATATACGCCGCAATCTGCACCCGACGTAAATCCCTCGCTACGCCTTGTTGTGGTAAACGCGAATATAAGGGCCTCTTGCGCCCTCGTAAACGCCACATACATAAGACGCCTGCGTTCCTGAAGCTCCTGATCGGCCTCATAGGCGCGCAGGGCGGCTTCCCGTTCAAGGTGGGTGACTGCATTGATAATATCCTTTGGTGTTGCACCGTCTGAGTAGTCGGGCAGCGCACTGTAGGCTTCCTGCACTTTCACTCCCCAGATTCCGTCACGATTGGCGAGGGTGCGATCCGGCTGAAGCGTCACATACGAGCGCCCCTCTATCGTGTTGCAGGCAAATTTTCCCGAACTGCCGATGGATGATTCCATCTCGGCCACAACGACTATGGGAAACTCAAGCCCCTTGCTTGCATGCACCGTCATAATGTTCACGAAATCGCCACCCTTGGCCGACAGAGCACCCGGAGGCTCTTTAACCGATGCAACATGAGCCGCAAGGAGCCGGGCAACTTCCGCCGGGCCGCATGCCCCTTCCTTCTCAAATCTTTCCGCAAGCCTCACCGTTTTCATGATATTGCCCGCAACAGACTGCCCCTCAGCACCGCGTATCTCAAGGCGGGAGAGCCACCCGGAATCGCGCACAACGTCCGCCATGATCTTTGAGGTAGAAACGAACCCCGCTCTGGATTTGATGTTATCCATAATGCGGACAGCAAAGGCAAGCTGGGTTGAAACGGGCAGTCCTGAGGCAAGGGTCTCATCGAGAGCCGCGAATCCTTCATCAAGGGGTCGCCTGGCACGAATGCCCAAACGCTCATCGTAATAGGTAGTCAGTTCAAGAAAATCGTCAGCGGAAAGCGCAAAGATCTCGCTTGAGAGCAGCTCAAACAGAGCCGAGGTTTCCTTGGGATTAGCGATAACCTGAGCAAGGCGCACCATGACGCGCACCTCAGACGCGCTCGCAAACACCGATCCTCCGGAAATGACGCACGAGAAGCCTTCACGCCGCAGCGCTTCGGCGTAGACGCCTGCGTTGGTCATGCGCCCAAGGAGTACTGCCATATCTCCGGCGCTAGCTCCGGCATCCCGCAGCTCGGCCAATCGCTTAGCTATGCGTGCAGCCTCTACGATGCGTGCACCCTGGGAGCCTATACCGTTTATACGGGGTTTTGTAGTGAGAAAAACATCAATGCGCCGCTCACCCTTAAAGTCCTTCCTTGGTTTCTTGCGCGATGCACGAAGTGACATGAATTCCGATCCAAACACCTGCGGCTGCCCAAATACACAGTCCACGAACCGCAGCACATCGGCATGACTGCGAAAATTGTCCGGAAGTTCTATCAAACCATCTGGGTTGAGCTTTTGAACAGCAGCAAGCCTGCGCTTGTACACCGCAAGATCAGCTCCACGGAACCGATAGATGCTTTGCTGGGCATCACCCACCGTGCAAAGCCGGCTTGTATAT
>CAZLKG010000050.1:0-10308 GCA_964560045.1 uncultured Slackia sp. | reverse complement strand
CATCCCCATGAGAAAACGTGCCATGCTCGGCACACTGAATGAGGCGTCCGCTCATGCACGGGCGCCTCATTAAAGGAGGGAAAGATATAAAAAGTGCAGATAGATCAGAGAGCAGCTAGATCTCGGCCTAGCAGGTACGACAGTGTGCCACATACCGCACCGAGATTCTGACCGGGCATCACAAAGTTATAGCTATTCGCGTAAAAGTCACCCGCCATGATTCCGGTGTTATACAATCCCTCGATAGGATTGTCATCCTCATCGCATACCTGCATCTTTTCGTTGGTGCGCAGACCACCGCATACCGTCAAAAACGTCGCACCGGTCATCTTTGCACCATAAAACGGCGGTTCAGAAATAGTATGCAAGCAGTCAGGATTTACATGAAACTCCTCATCGAGTCCCTGTTCAGCGTAGGTGTTATACCGCTCAATAGTTGCTTTTGCTGCTTCGACATCAATGCCATCCATCTGTTCCAGCAGTTCGTCGATAGTGTCTGCTTTGTAATACGTAGCACCCGTTCCGATACTGCTGGAAGACCCTTCAACATTTGCATCCCAACTGGCAATCTCCTCCTCAGGCGTCAAGGGTTGAATTCCATTCACTAGATCGATGCACGTACCAAAAGGCTCCCATTCATCCTCGGTATAAGCATAGGCTGTATCCCATACGGAATAGGCAGTTTGTTGGGGCAGTTGCAACACGGCCATCGCGCCATAAGCAAAGTTGGTCACCTCATTCATATAGCGCTCACCGTAGATATCCATGTTGATACCCCAGAAATTCGAAATGACGCCATGGGAGGGACCAGCAGCTCCCCCGTTAATCATAGGTGGGTTGGGCTGACATTTCTGCCATGCAGCACCGACCCACAGACCCATCTTCTGACCGTCACCTGGCATCAACCCTGAATACACCAGCTCGGCGTCATAGTCCACCTCTGTCGCTGTAAGGGTCTCCTTGAAATGCTTCCACGCATAGGGACAGTATTTCGCCATCATGTCAGCATTTTTCGAGAAGTCACCCGTTGCCAACACCACGGCTTTGTTGGCAACGTATTTCACATAGCCGCCATCTTCACGCTGAGCCACCACGGCAGATACACGACTAGTATTGTCGTCATCACGTATCAGATATTGGGCTACAACATTGTAGTGAATCTCGCCACCAAAATCGTCAGTGAATGTATCGGCATATGCCTGAGCCTGCAACGGCGCGCCGTAGAGCGCACCAAATGGCTGCTCATCATTGAAGAAGTTGTGCGACGCAGGAGGAATCTCGATAATACCATCAGGATCGGGATAGCCTGGCTCAAGAGAAGTTTGCAAACCCTTAGCTTCCATTAAATCGATGGTCCAGTTGATGGATTCGGCGGAGTTATTAATCCAGCGCTCCCACTTCTTCATGTCCATCAAGTAGGTTCCAGCGGTAAGCTCTGCTTTGACGATTTCGCGAGCGGTTTCGGGAGTGTAATCAATACCCTTTTCTATTTGATACTTTGATCCGATTGCATGATTGGAGCCACCTCGACTGATGGGTTTACTCGATGCTGAAAACACAATGACGTCCGCGCCCTCTTCGGCAGCAGCACAGGCGGTGCATAAACCAGCCATGCCTGCACCCACAATCACGATGTCGTGCGTATAGGTTTCAGCGATTTCATCCTCGGAAACTGGATCAGGCGGCACCTCGAAGCTCCACGTAACGTCTTCAATCGAATCAGCTGTCATGACCGCTGAGTCTAAAGTTTCCGAATCTGATGAGCTTTGAGACGAACAGCCTGTAAGTGCCGTCCCTGCAGCAGCGACAGCTCCCACACCCACAGCCCCTTTGAGGAAATTACGACGTGATAGTTGTTCCATTGTTTCCTCCTTGTATTCCATCGGTTCCCTCTTGTCATCTGTGGTACCGACCGTCGATCTCCTCTACATCGACCGACACCACCGACCTTGCGCACGTTAACCTATATTGCGCTGAAACGTTTTCACATGAATTAGGTGATTATGAGCCGGTATTAACAATTAACCTATTTCACATGAGCGATGCTATATCACGAGCAAATATAATGTTGCCCGGAGGGTATCGATGAATAACAACTATTTGCGTACCGTAGCAGCCAGCATCGGTTTTGGCTGCTTTCTAGGGATGAATTCATTCTCGTTGTGGGGATTCACGTACCTACCCGCTGCCGCATTTGGATCTATTGCCCAAGACGCCTGGATCTTCCCTCTTGAATTAAGCAACGTCCTCGCATTCGTCATGTTTGTCATCATTGATAAGAAAAAGCCCCAACTTGCAGAAACAATGCCATTCAAGGGTGCCGTCGTCGCAACGATCGCCAGCGTACTACTCGTTGGCAAATTTGTATTAGAAGAAGGGGGGGGGACGGTTTCCTCACAGCGGCAGCTTGTTTTATGGGCATAGGGACAACATGTTACTTTCTTTGCTGGGAAAAGTTATTCTCGCAAGAGAAGTTGTTCTCACCCACGCGACAGCGAGTTGAGTTCATCTGCGGTTCCGTCTTATCCGCCTTCTTGCCCCTCTCCTATTTGGCATTCCTCCAAACCCAAGCTCAACAACCGCTTCTACTGCTTTACGTAAGCGTGATGGCCTTTGTGAATCTATTCATCCTTCGCATACTCTCCGGAAAAGGGAACTCCTTTTCGTCCACATGCAACACATCCATCCTTGATACCAACGTGCTCAAAGAGCACAGACTTTCCTTAGTATCCTTATTCGTTACTGGCTTTATCTCGCCCATCCTTTACGCCGTTAGTCCAACAGCATCATCGTCCTTCGCTATCAAGATACTTCTGGTGTGCATTCCCACTGTTGCAGTAGCTCTTGTTGTTTCTCTTGTATGGTTCTTTCTCAAGAAAAACGTCACCATACAAAACACCTACATTTTGATGTTTCCAGTGTATGCAACTACATTTCTTCTTTCGCCTCTTCTTCTGACCAACCAGATGCAATTCTTCCCTCTCATGGTAGGTTCATTTGGCTTCATCCTTTTTTCCATCGTGATGATGACATCGATCATCGACATAGCAGACAGCAAGAGGTTGCGCCTAACTGGAGTGTACTCAGTCTATGCAGCTGCGCTCTATTCGTCACGCATTATCGGAGGAGGTATCTCAACTCTTATAACCTCGGAAGTATTGCCATCGGATACTCAGATATATTTTGCAGCTCTTCTACTTCTTTATGGGTTCTCGCTCATCATGTTTAATTATCTTTACAAAAGGCCATCGAAGCATGTAGAACGTACAAAGAAAGGTACATCCAACGGGAAGCTCGATTCTATCAGCACGTCCGATCCTCTCACGGTACGTTGTCAGGAAATCGCTCAGGAATTTAAGCTGACCAAACGACAGCATGAGATCATGGAGCTTTTCGCACACGGATACGATATACCCGCTATAGCTAAAAAGCTCTATATATCGGAAAACACAGTGCGAACACACACGAAACGACTTTACTCTGCCTTAGAGATACACAGCAGACAGGAGATAATCGGTCTCATCAACAAAAATCACACTGACAAATAAAAACCCTTATAACGAATTGCAGCGTCAAAACCCCAGATCTTCTGCGATAAGCACCACCTTGATGCGATCTGGGAACCGCGAATGGCGCGTGACCACGATGTTGCAGCACATGCAACCCTTCTCATGGCACTCACCGCATACTCCCATGCGCTCGCAGGGGGTGTTTGCATGCAGGCGCGTGGCGTTGGGAGGACATGCCATGGTGTGGATGCGCTTGATGCCCGCGTCTACGTCTTCGACGACTTTGTTCATACCTACAAGCACGATGACCTGCCTGGGTCCATAGAGCAAACAGGCCAGACGGTTGGAATTTCCGTCGATGTTCACAAGCTCACCTGTCACCGTAATAGCGTTCGTGCTCATGAAAAAGCAATCCGCTGCAAGATGCGACAGATACATTTCGCGCAGCTCTTCTGGCTCGCGCACGGTAGAGCGGTCAAGCATCCGGTAGTTTCCCGCTTCAAGCGCCGACTTCACCCCCGTTTGCTCAAAGGTGACGGAGCCACCCCACCCAATAGACGATCCTTCGGGAACAAGTGACTTGACCAGCTCCACCGCAGCAGCGGAATCTTTGCAGAAGTATCCCTCGATGTTTCGGCGCTTAAGGCGCTTGATGATGGTCTCAGCGGTCGCCTCGAATGCAACCTTGCGCGGATCGGTCATTATTCCCCCTTTTCATCAGTATTTCCTTGCGCACAGTCTAGCTCAAAACCCCAAAAGGGGAAACTTTTGAGGGTAGGTTGAATTTTTGCGGCGTTTATGCTTGCGTTGCTTGCCCGTTAAGCCACCCTTTGAGCCACCTGAAACGGCAGGGTGGACGCATGCTATCGTGCGGATGCCTTTGAAGACGCCTTCTTGGAAGTAGATCCGGTGCCGCCTTGAGCGGAGGTTGCCTTGGTTGATCCTGTCTTGGCGCGCCGCCCGCCGCGACGCGCACTGCCCCCAGCAGCTTTTGTGGCTTCCTTCTTTTCCTTGCCGGGACAGTCGAAATTAGGGCAGAGCTTCCAGGGGCCGCGCGCGGTTTTCACTACCACCAAAGGTGCCTCGCAGTGCTCGCATACCTCTTCGGTGGCCAAAAGTTCGCCGTACTGCGGCAGGGGGTAGCTCGTGTTGCATTCCTCATAATTCTCGCAGCGAATAAAGCGTTTGAGTGTCCGCGGATTTTTGGATGCAATGAGTTTCTTTGTCACTCCCTTGGCGGCGCAGACAGGACACCTCCCCACCACCACGTCGGATTCCTGGTTGGTAGCACAGTCAGGATCAATGCACATAACACGTGGCTTCGAGCGGAAGGCAACCACCTTGACCTGCGGCATTCCGCATTCGGGACATTTCTCTTCAACAGCTTCAATCTTGCCCTTGGGCAGCGGATAGGTCACGTCGCACTCGGGCCAACCGGCGCAGCCAATAAACATGCTCCGCGTCTTTGAGCTGGCACGCATCTGGAGGTCTTTGCCGCATTGGGGACACGGTCCCACATACGCATCTGCCGCCACGGCATCGGCAAGGGCATCCTTCACTTCCTCGGAATGAGGTAGAAGTTCGCGCAAAACATCGTTGAGGATGTCGCGCGAAAGATCGACCACCTCTTTGCGATTTTTGATGCCCTTGGCGATGTCGTCCATATCAGCTTCGAGGGTAGCTGTCATGTCGGGTGTGGTAATCTGCGGTGCGAACTTGCCGAGTGCGTCACACACCGCTATACCGAGCTGACTTGGCTCGATGGGATCGTTGTTGATGTATTTGACCGCATAAAGGCGCTCTATGATGGAGTGGCGTGTGGCCTTGGTGCCCAAACCAAGGCGCTCCATCTCCTGGATGAGCTTACCCTGGCTGTAGCGCGCCGGTGGCTCCGTTTGCTTCTTGGTGCACGTAGCACCCTTGAATTCGACCTCTGTACCCTCTTCGAGCGCAGGAAGCTGCTCATCCTTTTTCAGACCGTAGGGATAAATCGCACGGAATCCCGGCTTGACCAGCACATCACCGCGCGTGATAAACGGCTCTGAATTAACTTCTACCACAACCTTGGTGCCCTCCACCACAGCGGGATCGGAAAGCGTAGCTAAAAAGCGCCGCACGATGAGGTTGTAGAGCTTCCATTCGGGCCCGCCTAGCCTATCGGAGTCGGCTGCTGCAGTGGGATGTATGGGTGGATGATCGGTTGTCTCCTTCTTGCCGCGTGTGGCCACAAGTTTGCCGCGTTTGAGTAGCTGCTGGCAGTACGGACGATACACCGCCACCTCAGAGAGACGCCTGAGTGTACCCTCAAGATCAAGGGATGAGGGATACACCGTATTGTCAACGCGGGGATAGCTAATGTATCCATCCATGTACAGGCTCTCGGCGATGCGCATGGTGCGCGCGGGCGACAAACCCTCTGAGGCGGCAGCAGCCATGAGACTGGTGGTATTAAACGGGGCGGGCGCGGCCACGGTGCGCCTGCGCTTCTCGACAGTAACAACTTTGCCGACGGTGGCGCCCTTCACATGGGCCATAACAGCCTTAGCTTTTGACTCATCCTTGAAGCGAGCGGTTGTGTGTGTGGCCTCAAAATTCTCCAAGCCATGGGAAAAGCTCGCCTTGATGACCCAATAATCCTCAGGTACAAAGGCCATGCGTTCACGCTCACGAGCCACAATGAGTGCAAGTGTGGGGGTTTGCACGCGACCGGAGCTGCGCACATTGCCATACCCGGCAAATTTAACTATGGTCAGATAGCGGGTGAGGACGGCACCCCATATCAGATCGATGTCTTGACGGCTCTCTCCCGCCTGGGCGAGATTTTCATCAAGCTCTACCAGGTTTTCGAATGCATGGGTGATCTCGGGTTTGGTGATGGCGGAATAGCGGGCGCGAAACACGGGAGCCGCAGCGTTAACCTCCTTGATGCAGCTAAGCGCATCACTGCCGATAAGCTCACCTTCGCGGTCAAAGTCGGTGCCTATGATGATGACATCGGCCTTTTTGGCAAGGTTCTTGAGGCTGCGGATGATGTCTTTCTCCTTGGGGAGCTTCTCGATAGGGGCGTAGGTCAAATACGGCAGAGCCTCCATCTTCCAAGCACCCATCTGTACCCCATCTTCCGTGAAGGGCTTGCGTTTGCTTTTGAAGGGAGGCTTAGGAAGAAACTCAGGTATGTTGGCCGAACAGATTTCACCCTCGGCATCAACACCCTGCCAACCGTTTTTTTTGCTGTAGACAACGGAGGGAACGAAATCGGGTTCGAGAATGTGGCCGCGCAGCCCAATGGTCACCCATTCTTCGCTGCCACGTTCAAAGCGATAGACCGGAGTGTTGTATACCTTGTCAGAGGTGGGTTTTTTGCTACCCAAAAGTTCGGCGATTTTTTGAGCTGCAATGTTTTTCTCAGTGACGACCAACTTCAAAACGAGTCCTCCTTTTGCTTACGCCGATCCTGCTGGCAGCATGAAGAGGTGCCACGAGGCGCGGTGGTGCGAATGAGCGATTAGATCGAGTATGTGTATCGCATGGCAACATCAAAGCATCTTTTCTTCTTGTTTTGTTACGATACCGCATGAAACAGTTTATATCAGGCATGCCCAAGTGAGCACCAAGCGTCTTCAACAGGAGTACACACCCTATGATCATCGTCACTGATACCGCTTCGGACATTCTCGAAAGCGAAGCCGAAAAAATGAACGTGCGTCTAGCCCCTTTCGACATCACCTTCGGTGATGTGCACTGCGGCCGCAATACAGAAGAGGGTCTTGCCCGATTCTACGAATTACTCACCACACACAGCGAGTTTCCCAAGACAAGCCAGCCCGCACCCGAATACTGGTTGGAAGCCTTCCAAGAGGCAAAGAGCAAGGGGGAAGACGCACTGGCCATCACGCTCACCTCAACCATATCGGGATCAATGGAGTCAGCACAGCTCGCAGCGCAGTTGTGCGGCTACGATCGCATCTCAGTCGTCGATTCCAGGCAGGCTATCGTGAGCCAGCGCATCTTGGTGGAGCTTGCCTGTCGCCTGCGTGATGAGGGGGCCAGCCTGACCGAAACGACACGCGCCGTGGAGGAATTCAGTGATCGCATTCAGATATGCGGCATCCTAGGCAGCCTCACCTACCTGCAAAAAGGTGGACGCATCCCCGCGCCGCTTGCGAAGGTGGGCAACCTTTTAAGTATCAAGCCCGTCGTAGCGATAGAGGACGGTGTGCTTACCGCACCGGCCATGGCACGCGGATCCAAGGCAGCCGAACGCGTGGTGTGGAAACGTTTGACATCCGCCCCCCTTGATCCCGCATGGCCCTTGTATTTCGTCTACACCGATCGCTATGATTTGGCCGAATCGTTCAGGAAAGAGACATTGGATACATGCGGCGATGCGATAGGGATTTCGATGGAAAACACCCGAATCTGCCAAATTAGCGGCACCGTGGGTGCGCACCTGGGAGCAAGCTGCTTCGGCCTTGCATACATTCAGGCGCGCTAAGGCCGTATGAATCCCGTGCGCCCTTTTCGCCTTTTCCACCCTGTGCACCCTTGCACCCAACACATAAAGGAAGCGCCATCTTCGTAACTTTTGCCACCTGAGTACCCAAACACCCACCTTGACCATCGCAGGAAAAGAAACAGCATGAGACAACAGGAACATCTCGCACAAAAGCCCCTGATAGAACCGGCCTACAACCACCTTGGCGAGGTGCGCGCACTCATAGAGGAATACATCGACTGGCTCCGCAAAAAACAACCTGACCTAGACGAATGTCTGGCGCACCAGAGCTATGATGCCGAACTTGACCATCTCGGCGAAAAATATGGTCCGCCCCGGGGACGCTTGTATGTGGCGCGTATCGAAAACTTTGCAGTGGGATGCATTGCGCTACGCCCCATGCCCGAGATTCTCGATGAAGACGCGTGCGAGATGAAACGCCTCTATGTGAAGCCGCACTATCGCGGCGCACACATCGGAGGCGAGCTTATACGGCGCATCCTCGACGATGCCCGCTCTCTGGGCTACGATGCCATCTACCTGGATACGCTGCCCATTCTTGACTCCGCTGTGAGGATGTATCGCGGGATGGGGTTTCAAAAGATCCCGCGATACAACGACAACCCCATCCCCGATGCCCTCTACATGAAGATGGATCTGCGGTCAACCCGCGTAGGTTCTTGATCAGCCTTTGATCAGTCCCCGATCGGCCAACGATAGACCTGCGGTCAGCCCACAATAAACATTACGAGGAAGGCGAGGGCGGCAACCCACATGAGCGGCTTTACTTCGCCGGGTTTACCCTGCACTACTTTGATCATGCAGTAGGTGATGAACCCGAACCCGATACCGTTGGTGATTGAATAGGTCATGGGAATGCCCAAAATGGTAATGAATGCGGGGAACGCATTCTCTATCCGAGACCAGTTAATGTTCACCACATCAGAGAGCATCAAATAGCCCACCACCACGAGCGCACCGCAGGTGGCTGAACTGGTGACCATAGCGATGACGGGCGCGAAAAACGCAAAAACGAAGAACAGAACGCCTACCACGATATTCGACAAACCCGTACGCGCGCCTGCGGCAGCACCCGATGTGGATTCAACAAAGCTCGTGATAGAACTCGCTCCCAAAAAGCCACCTGCAGCCGCCGCCACGGAGTCAACGGTGAGAATGGGCTGAAGGTCTTCGACATTGCCGTCTTTGTCAACGAAGTCACCCTGTTCGCCCACAGCCACCACGGTACCCATGGTGTCAAAGAAGTCGCTCATCAAAAGCGAGAAGACGAACAAAAGCAACGCGGGTTGCAAAAATACCTGGACAATCGCCACAGTATCGGTTCCGGGGATGGTCTGGAAGGGGGCGGCAAAGCCACTGAAATCAAGCCCGAAACTCCATTCGCTAGGCAGCGTTGTCACGCCGAGGGGTATCCCTACGATGGTCGCTGCCACAATGGAGATCAGAAGGGCACCTTTAATGCCTCGCGCCTGCAGCGCTACGGCAATGACGATGGCAACAAGCGACACGATTGCAGCAGGCGAACCCAAATCACCCAATGCAATGTAGGAGGATTCATCAGAGACGATAATTCCGCCGCCTTTGAGACCTATGTAGGCGATAAACAAGCCGATACCTATGCCGATGGCATGGCGCAGACTGGCCGGAATGGCATCCATGATGGCCTTGCGCAAACCACACAGGACAAGAATCAGGATGATGACACCCTCCAGGAAGATGATGGCCATGGCCACCCGCCAATCAACGGCACTCTCGCCGAGGCACAACGTGTAGGCCACTATCGCATTGATTCCCATCCCCGAAGCCAGCGCGATAGGTCTATTGGCGATAAGACCCATCGCAATGGTCATCACAGCAGCGCCCACGCAGGTTGCCACAAGAGCGGCATCAAAGGGAACACCGGCAGCTTCCAGAATTGTCGGGTTTACCGCGATGATGTAGGCCATGGCCAAAAACGTGGTCAGGCCGCCTATCACCTCGTTGCTCACCGTGCTGTTGCGCGCGGTGATCTTGAAGAAAGAATCCACCAGGCTCACTCCTCTGTTCGCAGGCTTTTTTGCCACACGCCTGTGCATGTGGCCATTGTCGAAAGCGGCACAGCCCGCACGAAACGAATAGACACCAATTGCGCGCAAGCTGCGACGCGTGCATCCTATCACACAAAAGTCACATATCAGCCGGTCGAGGCCAAGTTCTTGACCCCTCAGCCGTCAGCGGCAGATCGGGGAAGATCAGGGGGTGCAACAGATCGAGGAGGCGCAGCAGATCAGGACGGATCAGGGG
>CAZLKG010000049.1:0-10461 GCA_964560045.1 uncultured Slackia sp. | reverse complement strand
GGGAATATATCAGGGTGTCTTCAGTATTCTTTACGGGTGCAGGGGTTTTGCAGTAGACTGGTGCGTCGGTATTTTCTCAGGAAATCGCATTGGGGCGCACCCCTTTGATTTGCATGCGTTGTTCGCGACAGGCAGCAAAAGTCAAACAGCAGGAAAGAGGCGAATATGTCGGGTCACTCTAAATGGGCAACCACCAAGCATCGCAAGGCCGCTCAGGACGCAAAACGCTCCGCCTTGTTCAGCAAGCTCTCCCGCAATATCACCGTTGCAGCGAAAGAGGGTGGAGACCCCAATCCCGAGAACAATGCATCGCTGGCTGCCGCAATCGAGAAGGCAAAGGGCTACTCGCTGCCCAAGGACAAGATCAAGGCTGCCATCGATAAGGCGTTTGGCACCGGCAAGGATGCTGCCAGTTATGAGAC
Organism: uncultured Slackia sp.; assembly: GCA_964560045.1. Classification (GTDB taxonomy): domain Bacteria; phylum Actinomycetota; class Coriobacteriia; order Coriobacteriales; family Eggerthellaceae; genus Slackia. Next base: position 10,039 of record CAZLKG010000049.1, on the reverse strand, counting down.
CGTGGTATATGAAGGATATGCTCCTTGTGGTGTAGCCGTTTATTGTGAGGCACTGACCGACAACCGCAACCGCACCGCCGCAGACGTGCGCGCTGCTTTCAATCATCACGGCGGCAACTTAGGAACCAGCGGTTCGGTGGCGTTTATGTTTGAACGCAAGGGACAGATCGTGGTTCCCAAAGAGGTCGAGACGGGAGACAAAAAGAACCCCAAACGACCCAACGGTGTAGCTGTGAGCGAAGATGAGTTCATGATGGCTGTGGCTGAAGCCGGTGGCGTTGACTACGAGGACGTTGATGAGGATTGGATTGTCTACACCGCCTCTTCCGATCTGATGGCCGTTAAGAAGAGCCTCGAAGAGCAAGGCATTGAAGTCAAGGGTGCCGAACTCACCATGGAGGCTACCACTCCCGCTGATATTGCCCCCAACGATGCCAAAAAGGTCATGCGCCTTGTGGACAAGCTGGAAGAGCTTGAAGATCTGCAAAACGTCTACCACACTATGAATATGACCGATGAGGTTTTGGCGGCGTTAGACGAAGACTAACCAGCCGCGTGTAGCAACGCGGCTGCGTGTAGCAACGAATCGTAGACGGTTCAAAGGGATGACAGTGGAGCTTCCCGCGCACATCCGTGGATGTTTGAGGGAAGCGCTATAATTCAAACATAAAGAATCGGCGGCACGCCGAGCGTGCCTTTCCTGCGTTCGGGCTCGTGTGCGATCGCGGGCGGTCGAGGGCGCTTCGATCGGGCGACACAAGGAGCACTTTGAGGTCCGGCATTCGTAGCATATTGGTCGGCGTGGTCATCGTCGTCGTGCTTGTTTTCATCATCATGAGGGGCGATCAGCTGGTGGAACTCGCTGAAACCGTGCAGCGGGGATCCGCCATTCCCCTCATCTGTGCCGTTCTCACGCAGCTGGGCAAATACTATGCACAAAGTTGGGCCTATCACTTCTCGTTTGCGGCGGTGAGAGAGAGGATGGGACCGCGCGATACGCTGCCGCTCGTGTTCGGCACGTTTTTCATGAACACCGTGGCTCCTTCGCTCAACATGGCGGGTGCCACGCTTGTGGTGGACGATGCTCGCCGTCGTGGTATTTCCGGGGGCAAGGCCACCTCGGCTGCCCTGCTCATGCAGATGACCATCGAATCCGGTTTCATGACCATTATGGTTGTGGGTTTCGTCATTCTAGCGCTCACCGGCAATTTGAGCCCTGCGTGGTTTTTGCTGGGTCTTGTGCTGGTGGCTTTGGTAGCCCTCATGGGCGGCATCATGGTGCTCGGTCGAAAGAGGCCATCTACACTGGCGGGCCTGCTTCGCCCGGTGGAGCGCCTGGTGAACAAGGCGATGCTGCGTTTTAAGAAAAAAGAACCCAAGCCCTGGGTCGATGCGGCGGTGGCATCGTTTGGCGATGCAGCCGGCATTCTTGCGCACAATCCCAAAACGGCGGCCAAGGCGTTTGGGTGTTCAATCATTGCAAGCACCTGTGAGCTGTGTGCCTTTTGTTTATGCGGCATGGCCTTTGGTATCTCCAATCCCGAGTCGCTGATCTGTGGATACGTAGTGGCAACGCTGTTTGCGATGATCTCCATCACACCGCAGGGCGTGGGCGTGGTGGAGGCTGCTGTGGTGATGCTCTTCAAGGCGTATCACGTGAATTCGGCGGCGGGAATGGCGGCTGTGTTGGTATATCGCGGTATCGTGTTCTGGATGCCGTTTCTAATCGGGGCCGTGCTTATCCAGCGCACCAAGACCTTTCGTGGCGATGATGATGCAACCGAGATGAAATCGCGCACACGCATGCCCGGGCGAAAGAGTGCCGACGATTAACCTGGCGATTAACTCACCCTCATTTTTGAGATTCAGGAGATTCAGCCCCCTCGTCTTCTTGCTTCGTGTTAGTATTATCGAACAGACGTTTGATATATCGACGGAGGGCACGTGCTGCACCGGCAAAAACGCACCATTCTGGGGATAGATCCCGGTCTTGCCAACACGGGATGGGGAGTCATTCGTCAGGAAGGGGCGCACCTGTCGTGCGTGGCATATGGCTGCATCTCCACCTCAAAGAAAATGCCCCTTGCCCAGCGTCTCATGAAACTACATGACCAAATGGCATGCGTGGTGGAGCGCTACGAGCCCACGTGCTTAGGTATAGAGACGGTTCTTTTCGGACTTAATGCCCCAAGCGCCTTTGCTACAGGGCAGGCGCGCGGTGCGGTTTTGGTTGCCTGTGCCGAAGGAGGTCTTGATGTAGGGGAGTTTGCTCCTGCGGCCATCAAGCTCGCGGTGGTGGGCGAGGGGGGAGCGGATAAGACCCAGATCCAATACATGGTCAGACAAATCCTGGGACTTGAAGAAAAGCCGCACCCTGATCACGCAGCTGATGCCCTAGCTGCTGCCATCTGCTATGTGACCCACGGTTAGGATTTGCCATGATCGCTTTTCTCAAAGGTACTGTTGCCGCTCGCACGGCCTCCTTCGCCTTCATCGACGTAAACGGGGTGGGCTATCAGGTGGGCATGCCCTCTTCGGATATTGCCAAGCTGCCCGACAAAGGCGAGGCCGTGTTCGTGTTTACTCATCTTGCCGTGCGTGAGGACGCCATCACGATGTATGGCTTTCTCGATCAGGACGCAAAGACTCTTTTCGAGCGTCTGATCTCTGTTTCCGGAGTAGGGCCGAGGGTGGCGCTCGCCGCGCTTTCGACGTTCTCTCCGGAAAAACTTGTGGCCGCAATCCAGTCCCAGGATGTCAAGGTGGTCTCCACTATTCCAGGTGTCGGGAAAAAGACGGCGCAGCGCATGATCCTTGAACTCAAAGGCGCTCTTGATGAGAGCTTTCAGGATTCTTTGTTCACCCGGCAAACAGCTGCGGCAGAAAGACGTCTCCAAGGTGCGCGTGATGCTCTTCTAGCCATGGGATTTTCATCGACGGAGGCCGACCTTGCCCTCAAGGAGGCGCCTGACTCAGCGTCCACGGAAAGCGCGCTGCTACAATACGCTCTAAAGCGTCTGGGTTCTGTAGGGCTGTGATCTGTGATGTGTTCGCGCACGAACGCATTCTCGAAAGCCAGACAAGGACACGCAGTCTGACAGGGCGATGAGATGTGCTCGCGTGCAATCGCGTTCTTGAAGGTTTCACGTTGGGTTTGGCAGCATATGTGCACGCGCATGTGTATGTGTATTTGAGTATATGTATTTGATGCATTCGATCGAGGGGTTTCGTAATGACGCAAGACGGGGTACGGCTTGAAGGAGTGATGTTTGAGGCGGGCAGTAGCCCGGCACGCTCATCGATGCCTGCACGTGCCGTCACGCCGGAGATGACCGAGGATGATCTTGTTCTTGATCGCTCGCTGCGGCCCAAGCATTTAGATGACTATCTGGGGCAGACGCATGTGAAAGAGAGCCTGTCCGTCCTCATCCAAGCGGCTCTCCAGCGAGGAGAATGCATCGACCATGTACTGTTCAGCGGTCCTCCGGGTCTGGGAAAGACCACCCTTGCTGCCGTGGTGGCCAATGAGTTGGGCGCCAGCATTCGTACCACGAGCGGTCCTGCCATCGCGCGCCCGGGCGATCTTGCTGCCATTCTGTCCAATCTTGATGAAGGTGATGTACTCTTTATCGATGAGATTCATCGCCTGAACCGTCAGGTAGAAGAAGTCCTCTACCCTGCGCTTGAAGATTACGTGCTTGACATCATCGTGGGCAAAGGTCCTGCGGCGCGCAGCATCCGGCTCGATCTGCCGCACTTCACGCTTGTGGGGGCAACCACGCGTACAGGGCTGCTTACCGGCCCTTTGCGCGATCGCTTTGGTATTGTGTTTCGCCTTGACTATTACACGCCCGAAGAGCTTGCCGATATCGTGAAGCGCTCGGCAGACATCCTAGATATTAGGATTGATGATGAGGGCGCACTTGAGATTGCTCGCCGCAGCCGCGGAACGCCGCGTCTGGCAAATCGCCTGCTCAAGCGTGTGCGCGATTGGGCACAGGTACGCGGTGATGGGGTGGTCGATGAGGATGTTGCCGCGCAGGCCCTGAGCTTTTTTGAGGTGGATTCGCTCGGTTTAGACGCGCTTGACAATAAGGTTCTCGAGCTTTTGTGCGTGTCGTTTGCGGGACGACCGGTCGGCCTTTCCACTTTAGCTTCGGCGCTTTCCGAAGATCAGGATACGGTGGAAGATGTCTATGAGCCCTACCTGATTCAGCAGGGTCTCATCATGCGTACCCCCAGGGGGCGTCAAGCCACCAAACGGGCTTTTGACCACCTCGGCATCAAGCACGACTAGGCTACAGTCAATACGAGGTAGTGGATACGATAAGGCAGCGGACACGATTGGCTCGCGGACACGAGGCAGCAAACACGGCGAGATAGGAAGGTCATGCTTCAACAGGACTATCTGATGCGTTTGATCATGCAGTTTGTGCGGGGGCTGCGGCGCAGTATGGAGCGCGGCAGGGTGGATCCTGCTGATGCCGCCGAATCGGTGGAGGATGCCATTGCCCAGGCACTCGATCTTGATGCGGGCGTAGTGTTGGGTCTGCATCCACAGAGCTTCGCCTCCATCCTCTCGGTATCGGGCACCGATCCGAATGTGGTGGAATATCTAGTGCACGCCTTGATGCTGGAGGCCCGCTATCTTGATGAGGCGGGCAGCGAAACAACGGCAAACTTAAGGCGCGATCAGGCAGCCGCCTTAGCCGAGGCGTTTGGACAACAGCCCCCCTCTTTCGACGACATTCTTACCGAGGAAGATCTCGACCGCATGGAGCAAGAGGCGAGCAAGCTGTAGTCAGCAAGCTGTAGTCGCCTTATTCCCACTCTGCCCGAAGCCTTATTCCCGGCGCTTTGAATCCTTTTGCCGAAAACGAACGCTTTTTTCGGATTTATGTTTGAATATGGAAGCGTGTGATTTCTCCTACGTGTGCCCCATTTTGGTTTTCGCCTTAGGCGTTTGGGCTTCGATGGGGAGGAATGAGGTTGGCCGGTCGTTTGTGCGACTGGAGGGTTTGTTTTTCCCGCATGAGGGAAGGAAAGAGGCCGAAGATGGCTGAGGGCACTGTCAAATGGTTCAATCCCGAGAAGGGTTACGGGTTCATCTCCCGCGAAGGCAGCGGCGATATATTCGTGCATTTCTCCGAGATCAAGATGGATGGCTATAAGACCCTTGATGAGGGTGCGCGTGTATCTTTCGAGGTGACAGAGGGTGCAAACGGCAAGCCGCAGGCGAGCAATGTGGTCAAGCTGTAGTAGGCCGTAACAGGCTGTAGCCGGTTAAGCTGTAGCAAGTTGTAGATACGTTGGGACGAGCTATAGCAAGGTAGCGGCGCGTCCTGTGCTGCGCTTCAAGCGGCTGCGGGCATCGAGTCCAAAAATTCAAACGGATCCGCATCAAGGATTCGTTTCGTGCTGCACGAGGGTGTGCCTTTGTGTCTTTCTGTGCCTTTTCGCGTCCTTGTGCGGCTAGCATCGGTGTGGCAGTGCCTCGGGCAGCTGTTCGCAAAACCGCGCAAAGTCTTCTAAGCTGCCATGCTTGTGGGATGCGACATTAAGGCCTTCCTCTACCTCAATCAGGTAATCGGTTACGAAGTAGATGTCGCATCCCGCCTCATGCGCGCCTCCGTCTTCGCGGTTATGGTTGCCCACCATGAGCACCTCGCTCCCCGAAACGTCGGCCCGTCGTAGCGCTTCTTCGTAGTATTCTCTATACGGCTTGATAGAGGTGGCCGTTTCGTAGTCGGTCACGAATATGAAATCCCGAAAATCGAGTCCTGCCCAGCGCAGACGTGCTTTAACTGCCGTCAGAGGAAACATGGGCATGGTGGTGATCGCCATGCGTATTCCCTTGCGTTTGAGTGTGTCCACGGCGGCTGCCGCCGCCGGATTGGCAGCTGTTGAAGCCCCCACCACCTCAAATTCGGTTTCGTAATACGCTTGGAACAAAGGCGTCCACGTCTCTTCAGTGCCGCCCATGTGTTGGCAGAAGGTGTGCCAAAAAGTTTTGGCATTGATGGTTTTTCGCCCATTTTTGCTCATTGCCACAATACCGGCTACGAGCGCGCGCATGGCCTTTTTGGCATCCACTCCGCTGCGTGTCATGTACGCCCCGATGCTTTCCATATAGGATTTCATGAATCGTTCGGTGTCTATTGGTAGAAGTGTGCCGTCTAGGTCAAAGAACACGGTTGAATAGGCGCGACCCCTCACCTGTCCATGCGCATCATTCGACACAACGTTGACAGCGGAAGCGCCAGGCTGTTGTGCGTCCTTATTATCCGGTGCCTTTGTGCGGCCTACTCTGTGGCTTACACCATTTAACTCCTTGGCCGATGGGGTCTTGATGCTAGACGTGCAGGCATCAGGCATAGTTTTCTCCTGATTCTTTCTTCGAAATTGGGAGCAGCAGTTCGCGAAGCCATGAGCGCTGAAGCTCATGCCCTATGAAGACAGCCTCGGATTCTTTTGGCACCTCGCCCGTATAGCCGGTGATTGCCCAGGTGCCCTCCACCACATCAAAGCGTAGCCAGGCACCGTTGCACGGAAGGAATCCTTTTGCGCGAAGCACCTCGCCAAACACTCCGAAGCTCACGGCATCGAGCAGAGCGATGAGTTTGGTGGGGGAATCGAGGGATACGCCGTGTAGCCCTAAGGTTTCCATGTGAGGCTGCTCGTCGGATACGGAAATGTTCAACGGTTTGCCGTCGATACTCGTTTCAAGCAGAGCCGAGAACCATTGTGCGCCGCAGTTGGTGTAGGGCGCAAAGACGATTTCGGCCTGTGGGTTGATTGTACGCAAGGTTTGCTCGATACGGCCACACCGTTCCTCATCTGCTTGCTCGGTTTTTGAGACAACGATATGCGCTGCATTGGCAATCTGGTCGAGGAATATGCCGTCTTTGCGGGCGAGCTGTTTTTCGAAGGCCACCCCGTCAACGATGGTGAGCGGTTGCAAAAGCGAGATGCGCTCGTATTCGATGCGCGAGACGTTTTCCGTCAGGCTGGAAAGGCGGGCCACCCCCGTGGGTTCGACAACAAGCACCTCGGGATCAAGCGTGTTGGCTATGGTGAGAATGGATGCCGCGAAGTCTTGCTTCATCGTACAGCACACACAGCCTTGTGTAAGTTCGTAGATTTCCAAGTCGGTCTGGGATCGCAGTGTCTGGACATCAATGTCGGCCTGTCCGTACTCATTTTCAAGCACGACAAAGTCGCGTCCCGTCATCTGGGCCATCGTTTTGATGAATGTGGTTTTCCCGGCGCCGAGGAAGCCCGACACCATCAGGATTCTCATACTGCCTCCCAATTTTCCCTCAAAGGGCACATGGTACAACAAGAAGGCGACGACATCGCCAAAATGCAGCGCGTGTCGTCGCCTTCTTCATGCTTAAGCGACTTTTGCAAAGGCAAGAAATTGCCCCGTATGGAGCCTAGTCTTCAATCTTGACGACCGGCTTGATGAGGTCGCTCGGCTTGTCACGCATCAGGAAGAGGGCTTCCTCCAGGTGATCCCAGCCGTCGAAGACGTGGGTAACCAGCGGATGCACGTCCAGCTTGCCCGAGGCAACGAGGCTACCGAGCTTCTCCATGCGCAGGCGTCCGCCCGGCATAAGACCACCGCTTATTTGCTTATGGCCCATGCCTACGCCCCACTCTGCGCGCGGAACAGTGATGTAATCGCCGGAGCCGAGGTAGTTGACGTTTCCGATCCGACCGCCGGGTTTGAGGGCCTTGACCGCGTCTTCAAAGGTCTTGACATTGCCGCCTGCGATCAGAACCTTATCCACGCCGACGCCTCCCGTGCGTTCAAGCACCTGGTCGGCAATGGGGCCGTCTTTGTAGGAGATGAACTCATCGGCACCATAACCCCTTGCGGCCTCCTGGCATACAGGACGGGTTCCTACGGCCATGATGCGCGAGGCACCGTGCAAAGAGGCACCTGCAACAGCCATCAGGCCCACGGGGCCGATTCCGATGACAAGCACTGTGTCGCCGAATTCGACACCCGCCAACTCAACGGAGTGAAAACCTGTGGGCACCATGTCTGAGAGCATGCAGGCATCGACTGGGCTGATGCTCTCGGGAAGAAGGGCAAGGTTGCCATCTGCATCGTTGACGTGGAAATACTCCGAGAAGACGCCGTCTTTGAAGTTTGAGAACTTCCAGCCTGCCAGCATGCCGCCGGAGTGCATCGAATAGCCCGCTTGGGCTTCAAGTGAGTTCCAGTCAGGGGTGATGGCGGGAACAAGCACGCGATCGCCCGGCTTGAAATCGGAGACAAGCTCGCCGACTTCCACGACTTCGGCGCAACACTCATGCCCCAGAATCATGTCGTGGCGCTCGCCTATGGCCCCTTCCCAGAGGGTGTGCACATCCGATGTGCAGATGGCGACGGCCAGAGGCTTGCAGATGGCATCGAGCGGCCCGCAGGCGGGGCGATCCTTCTCAATCCAGCCAGATTCGCCGATCTTGAGCATTGCGTAGCCTTTCACATGGACTCCTTTCATCGCTTTCGTGAACTGTGGACGACCTGCTTGCGGTCGTATTCGGAGAAGACGACAGTCCGACACCGATTTTGTCTTTGAGCAGCCGCGTCCGGGATGTCTGCTAAAGACCCTGTTCATTGGCTTGCCAATCCATCCCCGTAAGGAGAATTCTAAAGATGCTCGCACCCCCTTTGGCGCTGCGGGCGTCAACATTCTGTTCAGAGGCTTTTCCCGGCGTGGGAGTGGATGTCCCTGTGATTTGATCGCGTGTGAACGGCGGCAAATCGCTTTTGTACGGCGACGGTTGTCCTATAATCGAGCGTGCCTGTGACAAAACGCTCATGTAGAGGCGCGTGAGACGCTCGCGTTTGCGGCGGGATGCCTTAGAGCTGCCATCACAAGGCGTCTCGGGCTGTTTTGTACGGGGTTGGTTGTAAGCGCTCTGTATCCATGGGGTTGCAAGCACTCTGTGTCGTGCGCTGGGCGCGAAAAAGAGATCTGAAACAGAAGGGGAGTGTTGTCGTGAGACTGCTACTGCATGCGTGTTGCGGGCCGTGTGCGCTTGAACCGCTGCGTTTGTTGGTGGAGGAAGGGCACGACATCACCATCGCCTACATGAACTCCAACATCCAACCCGCAGAGGAGTACCGCCAAAGGCTCGACACGCTGCGGGTATTCGCAGCAGACCAGGGTCTTCCCGTTGTCGAAGGGGCATACGATCCGCGAACGTGGGCTAAGGCGGCGGGCGCGTATGGCAGCGGAGCGCAGGTGCGCCCTTTGCGGTGTCGGGCGTGTTATCGACAGCGCCTTGATGAGGCAGGTCAATACGCATCAGCGAATCTCTTTGACGGTCTTGCGACCACGCTTACGGTGAGTCCGTATCAATACACAGACGCAATTCGTGAGGAACTTGAATCCGCGTGCGCGTCCTGGGGACTCACACCGGTGTTTCGTAATTATACGAGCTACTACTCCAAGGCCGTACGCCGTAGCAAAGAGCTGGGGATGTATCGGCAGAACTACTGCGGCTGCCCGTTTTCCGAGGCGGAGGCCGCACAGGAGCGTGAAGCTCAACGCGCCAAGCGTGCGGTTGCTAGGGCGGAAAAGTCGGCAGCGAAGGCTTTAAGGCGTGCGGAGGAAGAGGCGGCCCGTAGCCAAAGGCGGGCTGAGCGCAAGGCATATGCCGAAAAGCGCGCAGCGCAGCGTGCCGCCCTTAAGGCCTATAAACGTGCGCGCGAAGAGAAAACCGCGTGATATACGCTGTGTTCCGCTGTATTCCGCGTGTGTGCTGGGTACCATGCGCCATGCACTGTGGGCCACATTCCACCTCAATGTCAGCCCCCAGGGCGCTCGGATGGCGAGGCGGTGTGGCTTTTGAGTTGCTGGGTGCGAGCCCAAGATGGATACCATAAAAAACGGGATGTTAAGGCGGTAGCCACCGATGAGAACCGAGGATTTTGATTACGAGCTTCCGAGGCACTGCATCGCGCAGGAGCCCTCACCGGTGCGCGATGCGTGCAAGATGCTCGTGATGAACAGACGTACCG
>CAZLKG010000048.1:0-10475 GCA_964560045.1 uncultured Slackia sp. | reverse complement strand
TGGGGTCATCGCATCCCGGTGTTTTACTGCGATACCTGCGGCTGGACTGATGCCCGCTTGGAAGACATAGATGTATGTCCCCAGTGCGGTGCGCACGTGTGTCAAGATGAAGACGTTTTAGATACCTGGTTTTCGAGTCAGCTTTGGACCTTTGCCACGCAGGGATGGCCCGATCGTCCCGAGCTTTTAGAGGGGCATCATCCCACCAAGGCCCTTGTCACTGCGCGCGATATTATCGCGCTGTGGGTGGCGCGTATGATCATGTCATCCACCTACTTTCTCGATGAGATTCCGTTTGAGGACGTGGTTATTTATCCCACGATTTTGGCCAAGGACGGTAGCCGTATGTCCAAGTCAAAGGGCAACGGCGTTGATCCCATGGATCTCATTGAGATGTATGGTGCCGATGCCATGCGCTTCAATCTGCTTACGCTCGTGACCAACAATCAGGACGTGCGCTTTGATGCGGATATCGATCCCAGGACGCATGCGCTTCTGGGAAGCCCTCGCACTGAACAAGCGCGTGCGTTCGTCACCAAAATATGGAACGCGAGTCGCTTTGTCTTAGGTAATCTGGACGGTTTTACGCCGGGCGATCCTGCTGCCGATACGCCTGCCAATGCCTGGATCCTGTCCCGTTTGGCAGACCTTGCCGCGAGTGTGACGCGGGGCATTGAGACCTACCAGTTCGGTGAGGTTGCCCGCGCCTTACATACGTTTTTCTGGAATGAGTTCTGCGACTGGTACATCGAGTTCTGTAAGACCTCTCTGCATGAGGGAGCCGATCCCGCACTGCGCCTGCAAACTCAGCGCAATCTTGTGTACGTCCTTGATTGTGCCCTGCGCCTTTTGCATCCAGCTATGCCGTTTGTGACCGAGGCTATCTGGGAGTTGCTTCCGTACGAGGATGAAGAAGCTGCTGCGCTCATGGTGGCCGACTGGCCTGAACCTGACATGCTTTCCTGCTGGAAGAATGCTGAGGCTGAACGCGCCATCGATCTTGTGTGTGGCGTGGTCTCCGCTGTGCGCTCGATGCGTGCCCGCTATGGCATTTCTCCCAAGCAAGAATTAAAGGTCGCAGTGAAGGCACCCTTTGAGGATGCGAGCATGCTCTTTGCGCATGTGGGACTTGTGGAGTCGCTGGCGCACGTTTCCCTTTCGGTTCACTTTGATGCTTCGGATGCCTCTCTGGCCGACTCGAGCAGTCCCTCGGATGCCTCAGCCTTATCCGCTTTTGTCAAGCCCGAGGGAAGTGTTGCGCTCATTGCGGAAAGCTGCGAGGTATATTGCGTGCTTGCCGATCTGATAGATTTCGATGCCGAGCGCGCCCGCCTTATCGCCGAGTGCGATAGTCTTCAGGGCGATTTGTCCAAGGTCGAAAAGAAGCTCTCCAATCCGGGCTATCTTGCCAAGGCCAAGCCGGAAATCGTAAAGAAAGATAAAGCCAAGCGCGATGAAATCAAGGCCAAGATCGATTTACTTGTCAAACAGCTCGCTGATTTAGGCTAGCCGATTTAGATCGGTGTCATTTGCGCGCTTGGCATCAAGCAGGGCTGCATCAAAGAAATTTCCGCGCCCCAGCTGGCCTTTGGGATCGAAGGCCAGCTTGAAGCGCGCCATCTCTCTCAAGGCCGCCTCTCCATACATCGTCGCCAGAAAATCGCGCTTGAGTTTCCCCACTCCGTGTTCTGCAGAGACGGCACCGCCCATTGCGGTAATTTCGCGTGCCCACTCTGAAAAGAGCGCCTTGCCACGCGCGTATTCTTCTTCGTTTTGCGGAAGGATGTTCACATGCACATGGGCGTCACCGATATGTCCCCAGGTGGCCGATTGAAGCCCTTCTCGCGCAAGGGTGCGTCGGTAGAGCGCCATGGCGTCAAAGAGGCGCGCAGGAGGAACCGACATATCGCTGCCGAGTTTTGTGATGGTGGGGTAGGTGCGCTTACGCTCATCTATGAGCCGGTTCACCGATTCGGGCACAGCATGGCGAAAGGCCCGCTGTTCCTCACGTTCGGCCTCGGTGGAGGCAACCCATGTTGCATCGGCGTCACCGTCCACGTCCTCTAAGATTCCCATAAGCGATTCAAGGTCTTCCATAGCATCGTCGTCATCATCGCAGGCAATTTCGAGCGCAACGCAGCATACTTCTCCATCAGGGGGGGTAGGCAGGTCGGCTGCTCCGCCACCTTGTTGTTGGTGTTTCCGAAGAATGTCAATTGCCGCCGCATCGATATATTCGATGGACGTAGCATGTAGAACCTCGCTGCGGGCGCGTTCCACAAAGTCAAGCGCTGCATCTTCATGAGGCAAAAAGCAGCTGACATCCCATACTGAAGCAGGGGAGGGCATAAGTTTTATCTCAAGTTCGGTGATAGCCCCCAGTGTGCCGTCCGATCCTATGACGGCATCGATTGCATCCATGCCGTCTGCAACAAAATAGCCACTTGCGCATTTGGCCTGCGGCATATCATAGGAGGGAAGGTGTGCTTCTATAGTGCGCCCCTCATCGGTATGTAGAGAGAGGCTGCGATTGTGGGCATATGTTTCTCTGCGGCGAACATCCAATACGTCCCCGTCAGAGAGCATCATTCTGAGTGCGCTGATGTGGTTTCGTACAGCACCGTATCGATAACTTTTTGCACCCGACGCATTGCATGCCACAATGCCGCCTAAACTTGCCGAAGTTTCCGTGGGATCAACGGGAAAGACTTGCAGTGGCGCGTCGAGAAAGGCATCTAGGGCGGCACGCGATGTGGCGTCCCACCCCTCAGAGGGAAGAGAGCGTCCTCTGAGGGCCTGGTTCAGTTCAAGAAGCATAACTCCGGGCTGGAGGCGCAAAAAGAAGCCGCCGTGCTCATCAATGCGCATTCCTAAAAAGCTGTTCATGCGCGAAAGGTTAACGATGCATCCACCATCAGGTACGGCACCCGCCGCAAGACCCGTGCGTGCGCCCTGAAACGTTATCGCTTTACCGTTTGGGTACAGTTCGCGCAAAACCTCGCGAAGTTCCCCTTCGCTTTGGGGGAAGGCAATAAGATCCGCCTGTCCCACACTGCGCGATTCGTCGTGAAGATAATCATCATATTCAGGGGTAAGTGGTTGAATGCCAGTCACGGTTCCTCCTATGAGCCTGCGTATTCACAAAACCTTATACCATTCCTTTTGCTTTTGCAGGGGTGCGCAGATGTGTCGTTGATGATTTCGGACTGAAAAGCTCTGAAAAAGGAGGTAGTGAACGGCAGTGAACTCTGCCCATTTCGTGGGATGTGGAGTATAGTGGAGCATAGGGGTGCTTTTTCGACGTGCGCAACGCAACTTTGCTATACTCCTGCTTCGGCACTGATTCATGCGTCGGAGGCTTCCTCCGGATGACCGGTGGATTCAAGGAAGTGACATGAGCGATATCCTTTCACAACTGTGGACGCCCGAGCTGCAAATGGCGCTCACGGTTTTCATCGTATTTCTGGTGATTTTGTATGTGCTTTCCATTATATGGGTCGTGCGTGATGCCTACCTTCGCGGCGCGGTCTGGTACGTCTGGGCCATCGTGGCTCTCGTGCCGCTTCTGGGCGTGATCTCCTACTGTCTGCTCCGTCCGCCTCTGCTACAGATTGATCGCGATGAGCAGGAACTTGAGGTTGCACTCAAGCAGCGCCAACTTATGCAGTACGGGGAGTGTGCCAAGTGCGGCTACCCCGTGGAGGCAACGTATGTGCTCTGCCCCAATTGTCACCAGCGCCTGAAAAACCAGTGTGTCAAGTGCGGCCGTGCGCTTGATCCGTCTTGGACGGTGTGCCCGTATTGCGCAACTTCGCTTCCCGGTGCCTCTGCTGTGCACAGGGGGCAGCGAACTACCGGCAGGCCGCAGCAGCCTGCCCGACAGACTGCCGTGGCGGCGCATTCGGATGCGGCCGGTTAGGCTCTAAGCATGCGGCCCTCGCAATAGCACAGCCCGTCTTCGCATCCGTGGCCGCCTTCGGGCGGCCTTTGTGTTCTTGAAGCTAAAGGCCACAGCTTCGATGATTTTTCACCCTTGCCGGGCGTTTCCAAGGCATTCCGCCAACGCCAAAGACCGCTGGGTTTGCACAGCGGCGCAACAGAGGTCGGAATTTTCCGACGACGTTCGACATGCGCAGACGGTTTGTGGCCGTCCGGCGCGAGAGAGGAACTGTTATGCAAGCAATCACGCACAATGGAGAGCGCATTGAGCTTGAAGACGGAAGCCCCGAGGCCCTTGACATACTTCGCCACTCAGCCGCCCATGTTATGGCGTCGGCAATCGATCAGCTGTTTGGGCCGGTTGAGTTTGGAGTTGGTCCGGCCATTGAGAACGGCTTCTATTACGACATGAAGCTCGCTCGCACGCTTTCTCCCGATGATTTTGTGGCCATCGAGGCCAAGATGGCCGAGATCGTAAAAGCAAACCTACCTTTCGTGCGCCGTGAGGTCACGCGTGAAGAGGCACGCGAACTTTTTGCCGGCCAGCCCTTCAAACTCGAGCTCATCGACGCTATGCCCGACGATGAGTCTATCACTACGTTTAGCATCGGAAAGTTCACCGATCTGTGTCGCGGACCCCATCTCACCTACACCAAAAAACTCAAGGCATTCAAGATAATGAAGCTCTCCGGGGCGTATTGGCGCGGCGACTCTTCCCGCGAGCAGCTACAACGCGTCTACGGCACCGCGTTTTTCAGCAAGGACGCACTTGCCGAGCACCTGCACAACCTGAAAGAGGCGGAAAGGCGCGATCATCGCAAGCTGGGTCGTGAGCTCGGCATCTATATGATGGATGAGGATGCCGGCGTTGGCCTACCGCTCTATCTTCCCAAAGGTGCTCGCGTCATTCGTCTTTTGCAGGAGTGGCTGCGCAATGACCTCTATGCGCGCGGATATGAGGAGGTCATCACGCCGCATGTCTACAGGGCTGACGTATGGAAAACCTCGGGCCACTACGACTACTACAAAGAAAACATGTACTTCTTTGACATCAACGAAGGGACCCAAGAGGATCCACGCCCGTCCGAATACGGTGTAAAGCCCATGAATTGCCCGGGCCATGTGATGCTGTATAAGAACTCCCTGCATTCGTATCGCGACTTGCCCTTGCGCTATTTCGAGTTTGGCACGGTCTATCGCCACGAGATGAGCGGCGTGGTTCACGGCCTTTTGCGCGCCCGCGGATTCACCCAGGATGACGCGCATGTGTTCTGTACGCGCGATCAGGTTGTGGATGAAGTGGTAGCCATTCTTGACTTGGTGGATCACATCATGTCTACCTTTGATTTTCCGTACAGTGCCGAGATTTCTACGCGACCCGAAAAGAGCATTGGCACCGATGATATGTGGGAACACGCGACCAAGGCACTCATGGATGCCTGTATGTGTCACGGTCTCGAATACGAGATCAACGAGGGTGACGGTGCGTTTTACGGCCCGAAGATTGACATCAAGGTGAAAGACGCTATCGGGCGTACCTGGCAGTGTTCCACGGTACAGGTTGATTTCAACCTTCCCGAGCGCTTCGATTTGTCCTATCGTACGGAAGACAACTCCGAAGAGCGTCCCTTCATGTTGCATCGGGCTATTTTTGGCTCCATCGAGCGTTTCTTGGGGATTCTTATCGAACACTACGCAGGCAATCTGCCATTTTGGTTGGCACCCACACAAATAGCCATTCTGCCCATAGCTGATCGTCACCTAGATGCCGCCCGCTCACTTGAAGGCAGGCTTGTCGGCGTTGGTGGGCGCGTGGAGGTATTCGCTCAGAACGAACCCATGCGTGTCAAAATTGCACGCGCCCAGGCCGAAAAAATTCCTTACATGGTGGTGCTTGGAGATAAAGAGGTGGAGACCGACCGGGTTTCTGTGCGCGATAGATCTGAGGGTGACCAAGGCGAGTGGGATCCGCAAAAACTTATTGATTTGGTGGCCGAGGCGCACCGATACGTCTTTCGCTAAGTTCTTCACTCGAACTGAGGCTTGATGGGATATTCCCGTCCGTCTGCCCGTCTGCTCCTCTGCTACGTTCTTGGGCGATATTTCGATTGTGCCTTTGAAGTGTGGGTGAGCTTGCGCGCGGATTTGCCGGAGTCCTGTCGCGCCACTCGTTTCACGCTCTCTGTCCGATTTCTGGTGGAAAGGACTATGCGAAGGAGGTCGGGATGGCATCAGCCACCTACTCTGAGCGGGTTTTGACCCTGCGTAAAACCAAGCTGGGTGAGACCGACCTCATCGTGGCGCTTCTTGCCGAAGACGGCAGGCAAATCAAAGCGGTCGCGAAAGGGGCGCGCAAGCCTTCCTCTTCGTTTGCCGGTCGCCTTGATGTATTCTGCGCATCCGATGTACTTCTCGCTCGGGGTAAAAACCTTGATATCGTCAAGGAGGTTCGTCTGGTAAACGCCCATCGCGGCATACGGGAAGATATGGATCGTGTTACCGCTGCCGCCCCGGTAATTGATTTGATGGCGCGTCTCAGCCAGCCCGAACTTGCCTCCCCCAAACTTTATCCGCTTACCTCTGCGGCTCTTGGCAGCATTGAGGGGGCGAACACGGGTGCCGCTCTTGCTTTATGCGCTGCGCATATGCTCAAGGCTTTTGCTTTTGCGGGATTCAGGCCGAGCTTCGATCGATGCGTGGTGTGTGGCGCTCCGATTGACCTTTCGGGCGGCTCGGACGTTTCTTCTTGCGCGTTCTTCTCTCCTGCTGAAGGCGGCGCGGCTTGCGAGGGATGTCTGCTGTTTTCTGAATCGCGCCGTGTGCGCACGGATGTTTTGGCTCATGCCAATCGCCTTTTGCGCACTACGTTTGCCGACATAGCGAATGGGCAAACGAGTGTGAGGCTGAGCTTTGAGGTGCTTCATCTGTGCCAGGCATGGGCGCGTGAGCATGTGGCCTCGCGCCTTAGGTCCCTCGATTTTCTCTTTTCCTGCGGACTTTCTTAAGTTCTGGCCCAAGGTGCCGTTCTGTCGCTTCGTTTTACGGCTTTTCGTTTCTGTGTGGAGATGGGAGAGTTTTTATGCTTGATGAGTCCATTGTCGCCTACTGCAAAAATGATATTCGTGACCTTTCAGGTTTCGATAAAACCACCTTTGTATCGGTTGAACTGGGGCATTTCAAAATGCGCGCCCATCCCGATCGCGGCTGCGTAAACGATATGGGAACGGTTCATGGAGGCTTCATGCTCGCCTTGGCAGATATGGCGGCTGCGGGTGCTGCCGACAGCTATGGAAAATCCAATGCGACCATGACCGTTTCGGCGAATTTCCTGCGTTCGGTTGATGTGGATGTCGATTATTTTGACGTGGAGGCAAAGGTTGTTCATGCCGGCAGCCGCACGATTGTTGTTGAAGTTGTTGCAAGCAGGCCTGATGGAAAAGCGGCATTCAAGGCAACTTATACCATGGCAGTTCTTGGAGATACGCTGCTTCCCCAAACCTGGTAGAAGCGCAGTTGCGGCAGCATAGAGGCGATAGGGTGGTACATTCCGTTATTAATGACCTAACGAAGCGAAAAAGAACTAGGGCATAAAAGCGGTATGGCTATACAAAGAAAGGATGTGAGCCTTCGCGCAAACGCTTATGGAAGTTTTTGAGGCGTTTGTCGAAATAAACTTCGGCCAACTTTCACGCTGTGTATATTCCTTCCCATGGATGCAGAACGCAAAAAAATTGCAATCGTGTGTGTAGGCAATCGGCTCATGCTTGATGACGGCGCAGGCCCTGCTGTCTATGACGATTTGTGCGAGAACTATCTTTTTCCCGACAACGTAACCCTTGTGGATGCCGGATGCATGACCATGGATTTGATTCCGTTGGTGCGCGCCCACGACTACATCATTGCCGTAGATGCAGTTGATGGAACGGGCGAGGATCCTGGAGTGGTATTCCGATTTGCTCCAGAGGATATTGCCGGCCACGGCATTATGCAGTCTTTGCATGATATGCGCCTCATCGATCTTTTGAACGCTGCTGCTCTGCTGGGGCTTGAGGCACGCGGCATGTGCTTTGGCGTACAGGCGGCCAACAGAAACCCCGCTGTAATGACCGAAGGGCTCACGCCTGCGGTTCACGATGCACTTCCTATTTTGCGGGATGCAGTTTTGGCGCACCTTATCGAACTGGGGGTCGAGTTTCGCAATGCCGATGGCTCTCTGTTTGTGCCTCCAACACCTTCGGAGGTGACATCGGTATCCGCTTCTGCATCACAGGACGGCTTCTCCGATTTAACTTTCCGCACGCATGCTGACGTGCGTCGGGAGGCGTGCGCTTCCTGCGAAATCCCCTAAAATCCCTGTCGTCTTCTACGGGCAGAGGAGAACAGATCGTGGCATTGTTCAAGAAAAAAGACACGAAGGCAGCCATACCGGAACTTACCGAGGAACAGATTCGTGCCGAACGCGCATTTTTGGAGGGCGTTCCACGAGTCAATATCGCCGCATTCCTGATGCCCCCCATCTGGGGGCCGGCGAACGGGATTTGGGTCACCATCCTGTACTATCCGCTGTGGCTCATTGCCGATAACTGCTTTGTGAACGCTGTGGTGGCGCAAACCCCGCTCGCCATCGCGTTTGCCGTTATCGTTGCGGTGCTCCTTCTGCTTATGACCATGGCGTTTTCAATCATCTCGCAGCCCTTCGCCCTGCACCGCGCAATGGACTTAGGTGTATCCAAAGAGACCTATCTGCGCAGACAGCGCATATGGGCGCTCGCCATGGCCATCGTCGCTCTGCTTGCTGTGATAGCCGCGACCTACTACAACCTTTGCATCAATCCTGACATCCAGGCGGTTTTGCAGCGGTAGGTTGCAGCCGCGAGAGGTGCGAGAGGCGCACTCTGCACCTCTGGCCGTTGCGTGTCGAACTTGTATAATGTCTCAAGATAGAAGCGAAGGGGGAGCCTCGCGCTCAGATCCGAGGCAAGCGTCGCGCGCCCAGATTCGCGGCAGGCTTATATCCAAAGCAGGGAAAGGCAGCACGCCATCGTGGCGAGAGAAAAGAAGCAGATAGCAAAGAACCGCAAAGCGTTTCACGAGTATGAGATCCTTGAGTCCTTCGAGGCGGGAATCGTGCTTTCAGGCACTGAGGTTCGCTCCTTGCGCGAGAGCAACTGTCAGCTCACCGACTGCTTCGCGCTGATTCGTCACGGTGAGGTTTGGCTTCATGGTCTTTATATCGCACCCTATTCGCACGGCAATCTGGCCAACCATGATCCGAGGCGCAGGCGCAAACTCCTTCTGCATCGCAAACAGATTCGCTCCATGGAGGGCAAGATTTTCGAGAAGGGCATGACGCTTGTACCGCTTGCCATGTATTTTGCCTCTAGCGGTCTGGTGAAGGTTGAGCTTGCTCTTGCGCGGGGCAAGAAGCTCCATGACAAGCGCGCCCATATGGCCGCCCGTGACGCGAAGCGCGAGATTGAGCGCGCGATGAAAGAGCAATACCGCTGAGGGCGCCGCGCTTTGCAAGGGCGAGGGCAAAAATGGTAGCCACAAAGAATGCTCTGCAAAGAGTAAAAGGGGGGTGTTAGGCGCATGGGTCTATTCGGAAGGATGAGCCGCAAGGCCGGACGCGTGGCAAAAAACGTCGCAAAGAACGCGATACTGCCGCAGGATGATTCCTCTGGCAAAAAGAAGGCCGCCCAGTCAGAGGCGGTCGTAGAAACTTCGAAGCATACCGATGAGGAATATGAGGCGCTCAAGGAAAAATACGACGCGGTGATGCGCAGCAAATGGGAGGAATACTACAGAAGCTCTTGTGATGGCGAATGCGAGACCTGCGAATATTACGACTGGTGTCCGGATGATTTTGTCGATGAGGAAGCGGAAGACAACGTGCCTGATTCCTCCGATGAGAGCGCGCAGGACGCCGATGCAGTCGGGGAAGAGTCTGAACAAGTGGAGGAAAACTCTGCGAGTGCTGGGGAAAAATCCGAACAAGCTGAGGAGGACTTCGAGGAGGAAGAGGACGGGCACGATCTTTCAGAGGCGGAGCTTGCTGCCAAAGAAGCCGCTGAGGCTTACTACGAGGCGGGCTGCGATGGCGAATGTGAAACCTGTGAACATTATGACTGGTGTCCTGCTGAGGTCGAACAGGATCCAGACGATGAGGTGCTGTTCAAGGGCCTAACCCAAGGGGATGTGAAAAACGTAGCCAAAGAGGGTGTCCATCTTGCACGTGAAGGCGCTATGGCAGCCAAGGAATTAAAAGAGGTTATGGATGACATTCTGGGCGGTTTCGACTTCAAGAGTCTGACCAAATAGCCAAATAGCCCCGACTAAATAGCTAAATAGCTGTGCCTCAAGCGTTTGACATCGTGTCATATCCGGCTACAATGCAGGATCCTTCCGCTTTTGAGCGGGAGTGCTACGAGTGCTGCTTGACAATCCCAGAGCCTGATGCGAAACGGTTGTCGTGTGCCCCGTATTCCGACCTTGTTCGGAAGTGCGTATGTGGGGGCGACTGGTTTCGACATGGT
>CAZLKG010000047.1:0-10623 GCA_964560045.1 uncultured Slackia sp. | reverse complement strand
CCACCACAATCTCCTTATCGATTTGAGAGGTGGTAGGGTACGGGCAATTTCCATGAGGAACGCAATTAGGAGACCCCCGTGAGTTTTCGAATGTGCGAAAGAACACTGGGTCAGATCTAAAAGCTGGAATACGGAAACTCAGTAGCTGACAGCGAAAGACCCACTGCGCCTCCGTTCTCGAAAACGTGGTGGGTCTTGTTCCTAACCTGTGCAACGTGCTGCGTACTAGAGCGCGTATGGTGTACTGCGAGTTAGAGGTATGCGTAGTGCGCTGCGTACTAGAGCGTGCGGAGTGCGTCCACTAAGGCAGTTTTGGACTCGGTTTTTGCGTCTTTCATTTTGATGACTTTGGCGGGCACTCCTGCCACTACGGCGTTGGCAGGCACATCGCTTACTACGACAGATCCGGCCGCTACCACAGCACCCGCACCCACATGAACGCCCTCCAACACCACGGCGTTGGCACCTATCATCACATTGTCGTCAACAACCACAGGGGTGGCGCTTGCAGGCTCTATTACACCGGCAAGCACACTGCCTGCCCCAATGTGGCAATGCTTGCCCACGATAGCGCGACCACCCAGCACGCATCCCATGTCTATCATGGTTCCCTCACCGATCACAGAACCAATGTTTATCACGGCCCCCATCATGATCACGGCGTTGTCGCCAATCTCTACTTGATCGCGAATGATCGCACCCGGCTCAATGCGCGCGTTTATCTTTTTCTTGTCCAGCAGGGGCACAGCCGAATTGCGGCCATCATTTTCAACCTCGTAATACTCGATAGCATCGGCGTTCTCTTCAAGCACGGGTTCAAGATCGGCCCAGTCGCCGAACACAATGCGGCCTTCACTCCCGCCAAATACCTTGACCTGACTTTTTGTCGCATAGGCGGCATAGTTGATTTTTTGGCCTAACGCCTCGCGCACGTACAATTTGACTGGAGTCTTTTTCTCGGACGTAGCGATAAAGTTGATAATTTCTTCCGCGTTCATGAGCATAGCCCCTCATATATTCTTTCTACCGCTTCGCGCGCAGCGGTCGCGCTTTTCTCTTGTTTTTCGGCCCGAGCATTGTATCGCTCACGGGGCTTGCGCGAGGGGTGCATATGGTTTGTATGAGGGTTTGTAGAGAAGCACGGGACTTGTGCGGAGAGGCTTGTGTGAGAGGCGCATGAAACCCCCGGGACATTAGGGATATTAGGAGCATTGGGCGTGTATCTTAAACCTGGAGCCTCAACAATGCACCCCTCCAACTATCCGCAGGAGGGGTGCCGTAGTCGTCCGTGATGAGCGCGTTGCCGCCAGAGTTCCAAACTATTCTCAAGAGGGGTGCCGGAAAACCTATGGTAGCGAACGGTTACAATAAAGTCGGTCAAACGTCAACTTCATTCGAGCATCAACCCTGCTCGAACATCAACTGGTCAAAGGTATAAAAGCCAGGCTTTTTGCCCACAAGTTTCTTGGCCGCTGCAACGGCCCCTGCGGCGAAAATCCGCCTGCTTGCGGCACGATGCACTAGGGTGACTTCTTCGTCCTGGCCGAAAAAATGCACCTCGTGCAGACCGGCAACCGTACCTCCGCGCAGCGCGTGCACGCCGATTTCCTTTTTCGGGCGCGCACCCGTAAAGCCCTCGCGCCCATGCTGCACCTCGCATGCTCCATGCGGGTCTACCGCCGCAAGCAACAAGTTAGCCGTTCCGCTGGGAGCGTCTACTTTTTGGTTGTGGTGCGTCTCTACGATCTCGATGTCGAATCCGTCAAGCACCTCGGCAGCTTGAGCCGCAAGCCGACGCAGCAAAGCCACGCCGAGCGAGTAGTTTGCGCTGTAGATGACGGGAGCGGATTTGCCCAAAGCGCGCAGGCCCTCCATCTCGGCATCATCGTAGCCGGTCGTGCCGCTCACGAGCGCAGTTCCTGTGCGAGCTACATAGGCCGACACCAAAGAAACCATGGTCTTGTTTGAGAAGTCTATGGCAACATCGGCTGCAGGTGTTTTCTCCAAAAGTTCATCCTTGTTGAGCGAATGTACGATGCCCGCCAGCTCCATCCCGGAATCTGCCTCGACCAACTCGCGCACGACCGTGCCCATACGACCGGCACCGATTATCAACACGCTTGTCACATTAGTTCCTCTTTCGTGTTCCCTGTCTTTGTCCCTCACGGAGCCTCAACGTTCTGTACGTTTCGATTGCGTCACTTACGCCAAAGACAAACATCCTCTGGCTAAGCAATTAGTCCCAATCCGCGCATGGCCTTGGCAAGCTGAGCGCGACCGGCATCCGAAATGCTGTACAGCGGCTGGCGATATGTCGTCGGTCCAAACCCCATAAGTTCCAGGGCCGCCTTCACGGGAATGGGATTCACCTCACAGAACAGCGCATCTATTAACTCGAGGCACTTGAGTTGTATCTCCAGCGCACGATCGGTATCACCATCGAGAAATGCCTGTGTCATTTCGTGCGCCTCGCGTGGCATGACATTCGCCCATACGCTGATAACGCCACGAGCACCCAACGACATCAGGGGCACCACAATGTCATCGTTGCCCGAGAACATGCAGAAGTCATCATCCAGGTAGCGCGCAATTTTGGCAGCATAGGATATGTCGCCCGATGCCTCTTTAATGCCGAATGCGTTGGGGTGTTTAGCCAAGCGTTCCACATTACGCTCGCTGATGGAACATCCGGTTCGACTGGGTACGTTGTAGAGAATACACGGCACATCAACTGCGTCGAGCACGGTGGTAAAGTGACGATATATGCCCTCCTCATTGCTCTTGTTGTAATACGGCGTGATAAGCAGCAGGCCGTCGGCACCGAGCTTCTGAAGACTTAGGCTCTTTTCCAGCATGGTCTGGGTAGAGTTGGAACCGCTGCCTGCAATAATCGGCACGCGACCGGCCACGCGCTGCACCACGAACTCGCACACCGCATCGTCCTCTTCATGCGTCATTGTGGACGACTCCCCCGTGGTACCCAACACCAAAATCGCGTCGGTGCCAGACTCCAGATGAAAGTCAACCAGTCGACCCAACACGTCGAAATCGACGCTACCGTCCTCGGAAAACGGCGTAACCAACGCCACGATAGAACCCTGCAAACCCTGTAGACCCTTACTCATGACAACCTCCTTTAGGCTGACTACTTCCTATTTCCTTATATATTCTTTCTGCCGCTTCTCGCGCAGCGGTTACGCTCTTTTTTCTCTCCGCACTTCCCCTATGCCACACCGCCAGGCAACGAGCACCTTCCGCAAAACGCACAGGACACCCGCCTTATTTTTTGAGTTTCGCGCCACTCGCTCAAGTCCGACCCTCTTCCCCAACTCGCCTCCGAGCTTTCTTGAAACGAGCGACGCGACTACTTTCGCTTGACCAGCTGCGCATATTCAGGAAAGCAATCCAAGGTAGCGAAATAATCTGCGGGTGTCTCAGCGCGACGTATGAGACGGGCCGAGCCGTCTTCTTGCAGCAGCACCTCGGCGCTACGCAGCTTGCCGTTGTAGTTGTAGCCCATTGAATGGCCGTGCGCGCCCGTGTCGTGAATAACCAATAGGTCACCCACGTCGATGCAAGGCAGTTCACGATCCACGGCAAACTTGTCATTGTTCTCACACAGACCACCAACCACATCATAAATGTGATCGCGGGGCCAATCCTCCTTGCCCACCACCGTGATGTGGTGGTACGCGCCGTATATGGCGGGACGCATGAGATTGGCGGCACACGCATCCACGCCAATGTATTCCTTATGGATATGCTTCTCATGAATGGCACGCGTGACCAAACAGCCATACGGCCCCATCACAAAGCGACCCAGCTCGGTATATATGGCTACATCACCCATCCCGGCAGGCTCCAGCACTTTTTCGTACACACGGCGCACCCCTTGGCCGATTGTGCGAATGTCGTTTGGATGTTGGTCGGGAGAATACGGAATGCCTATACCGCCTGACAGATTGATGAAGCCGATATGCGCACCCGTCTCGCGCTGCAAACGCACAGCCAAGGCAAACAGCACTTCTGCAAGCGCAGGGTAATAGTCGTTGGTGACGGTGTTGCTGCACAGAAAGGCGTGAATGCCGAAGGTTTTGGCACCCTTCGCCTTCAGGATGCGAAAAGCCTCAAACAGCTGCTCAGTAGTCATACCGTATTTGGCATCGCCGGGGTTGTCCATGATGCCGTTGCTAATTTTGAACAGGCCGCCGGGATTGTATCGGCAGCTGATGGTTTCGGGAATACGCCCGATGGTGCGCTCGAGAAAGTCGATGTGCGTGATGTCGTCCAGATTGATGATAGCACCCAGCTCATCGGCCAGCGAGAAATCAGACGCGGGGGTTTCGTTGGAAGAGAACATAAGGCCGTGCCCGCGAACACCACAGGCATCGGCCAGCATAAGCTCTACACCGGTAGCACAATCGCAGCCACAGCCATATTCACGCAGGATGTTAATGAGAAACGGATTGGGTGTGGCCTTCACGGCGAAGTACTCGCGAAAGCCGGGATTCCACGAGAATGCCTCGCGCAAATCCTCCATATTGCGGCGAATACCGGCCTCATCGTAGAGATGAAACGGCGTGGGAAACTGCGCCGCTATATCTTCGAGCTGTTCCTTGGTGGCGAAGGGTCTCTTTTCCACAACATCCATCCTTAAACATAAGACA
Source organism: uncultured Slackia sp. (assembly GCA_964560045.1). GTDB lineage: Bacteria > Actinomycetota > Coriobacteriia > Coriobacteriales > Eggerthellaceae > Slackia. The sequence continues at coordinate 5,956 of CAZLKG010000047.1, read as the reverse complement.
CCACGCAGTACAGCGCACCACGAGGCAGGCGATTCACGAGGCAAGGTCTAGGCTCAAGATGCGGCCAACCCGACAGGTAGCAAGCCCGACAGGCACAGGAGGCAAAGGGGTGATCGCTCAGCATCCCCTGCGAATCCCATAAATCCCGTCGTGCCTAAAACCGGAACGCCGACGCAGCTGGAGTGCCAACGCAGCTGGGGCAGAAAAAAACGCCAGCAGGGCGGCTGCCTTGCTGGCGTTTGTTCCACACATATAACCCGTTACTAACGAGTCCAGCAAGATAGCGCACCTGCGGTTTTCCGCAGACAGTCCTGGAGGTATTTCCCCCAGACCCACCCGGCGCGTCGTACCCGACGACCGAATTCGGCGAGCTTGCCTTCCCGGGGTATCATAGCCTGTCGGCTCCGCCCAAGGTTATCGCACTCGCGCCTCTATCGTTCGCATGACGGTAGCGCTTGAATACAGCAAAGTCAACAAACAACCCGCCGCTTGTGCGAAATTGTGCGAAATTCGGGACTTTTGCATACCCACTTCGCATACCGCGCCCTTCCAAGCCCTTCCAGGAGTGCAACTGTATAATGCCCAGAAAATAGAAGTACAGCGAGGAATACTCATGGATGCATCTTTACAGCAGCACCGGCAAGACCAAAACCGCAATCCGCACAAGCAGAGACAGGCGTATATCGAGACGATGCCAAAGGCAGCAGATCACAAACAAGAGCAACAAGGGCGAAGCCAAGGACAACAAGAACAAGGGCAAGAACTCATCCGTTGTCCTACCCCGACCGCTGAATCTTTAGACTCAACTTCCCGACTTACGCGCCACGCCGAAGCAGAATTGCTCACTCGATTCCGACGCGACTTACACCGTATCCCCGAGCTTGGCTTTGAGCTGCCGCAAACCATAGCCTACGTCACGCGCTCACTCGAAAAAACCCGCGACCGGATAGTGGCCAAGCATGGCGAAAAAGCCTGCACCGTATTTTCCCCTTGCAAGAGCACCGTGTGCATGTTCTTTAATCGCGAAAGCACACACACGACAGCCATTCGCTCCGATATGGATGCGCTGCCCGTAACCGAGGCGACTATGACCCCCTATTCCTCGCAGCATGCTGGACGTATGCACGCATGCGGACACGACGGCCATATGTCCATGGTGCTAGGGTTGGCGCACTGGCTTGCCTCTTGCTTCGATGAGCTCCCGCGCAATGTGCTGCTGGTGTTTCAGCCTGCAGAAGAGGTGACAGGGGGAGCACGCATCATCTGCGAATCGGGCGTTTTCGAGCACTACAACACAGACCGCATCTTCGGGTTTCATCTATGGCCCGACCTCCCAGCAGGCCAAATAGCCAGCCGCCCCGGAGCACTTTTGGCCGCAGCAAACGAAGTGACAGCAACCTTTTATGGCAAAAGCTCGCACATAGCCAAAGCCTCCGAGGGTGCCGATGCGCTTGATGCGTGCGTACGATTCTGTCAGGACTCCTATGCCTATATAGCTCAACGCGAGATGGAAGAACCCTGTCTGCTCAAGTTTGGTCGTATGGAGGCAGGTACGGTGCGTAACGCCATCGCCAGTCATGCTGTGATTGAAGGAAGCCTGCGCACGTTTTCGACACAGATGGGCCAAAGATGCCGTCGAGAATTGTCCGAACTGGCTCAGAGGAGAGCCAACGAGGCCGGTTGCACATGCGAGGTATGCTTCTCTGACGGGTATCCTCCCGTGATAAACGACGCGCAGCTGTACGAGATGGCGGCCTGCACCTTGGCCGAGGCCGACAAGATGCAGGAGAAAACGCACAGGAACGAAAATGCCACATTGTCCAACCCAACACCCGCGCTCGCTCCTGTTGAGCTGCCCGCGCCGCTTCTCATCGCTGAAGATTTTTCCTTCTACCAGCGCCATCTGCCCGGCGTGTTCTTGCTCCTAGGAACCGGCACCGGCATTCCCCTGCATGCGGACACCTTCGATTTTGACGAAAGCATTCTGCGGCAGGGTCTCAGCGCCTATAAAGTGCTCGTCATGATAGGATAGCTACTAGGGTAGGCGCCCAAACTCCAATGGAACAGTGCAGAAAGCGAGAAACACATGGCTGCGAAAATCTATTTCACCCGCGAAATCACACCTGAAAAGGTAGTCGAAGCCTACCGCAAACTGAGCATCGAACTACCCGGAAAGGTGGCCGTGAAGATCCATTCCGGCGAGAAGGGCAATCAGAATTTCCTTACTCCGGAGTTTTGGAAACCCATGATCGAGGAAGTTCGCGGCACCATCGTAGAGTGCAACACCGCCTACGGCGATGCAACCGGGGGCGTGCGCGATAACACCGACGCGCATATGGCTCTCATGGAAGAACACGGCTGGACCGCATTTTTCGACGTAGACATTATGGATGCCGAAGGCCCTGACGTGGTGTGGCCCATCGAGGACGGCAAAATCCTGAGCGAGAACCTTGTGGGAAAGAACATCCTGAACTACGATTCCATGCTGGTGCTTGCCCATTTCAAAGGACATCCCATGGGTGGTTACGGCGGAGCGCTCAAACAGCTGTCCATCGGCTGTGCCAGCCGCGCGGGCAAGGCGCTGATCCATTCCGCCGGTAAAACCGATGACCGTTATAAGACCTGGGAACAGCACGCCAGCAGCGTAGAGTTCCCCGAAGCCATGGCCGATACCGCAATGACCGTAGCAAAGCACTTCGAGGGCAAGATCGCTTACATCAACGTAATGAAGAACCTCTCGATCGATTGCGACTGCTGCATCGTGGCAGAAGACCCCTGCATGGCAGATATAGGCATTCTGGCATCACTTGACCCGATAGCCATCGACCAGGCGTGTATCGATTTGGTCATGAACTCCGACGACCCGGGTCGCGAACACTTTATGGAGCGCGTGAACAGCCGCAATGGAATCCACACCATAGAGGCCGCCGCTGAGCTTGGCTACGGTACACGTGAGTACGAACTGATCGAGTTCTAATTTCGGACGATTCCTTGTGCTGATTGATAGACTGGATTGACAACCAGTCGAAAGCTCGACACCAACCAAGCACCCTGCACATAAAACACCTCCCGTCCCTCAAGGCTCAACCACGAACCCGAAAGGACGGGAGGCAACCCGAAGCTCAATCAGCATCAGAGCCTTTAATCGACATCAGAATCCTTAATCAAGGTCAGACGACCCTAGTATTCCAATTCCTCCAACTTCACCCGACCACGGAAGGTGCGATAGATTATCACGTGATAGATCAGCACCAGCGGCAAGCCCACACAGGTAATGCCGAGCATCCAGGCGAGTGTGAGATTACTCGAAGCTGCGTTGGCGATGGTGATGCTCTCGCCCGAAGCGGCGGTAGAGAAGAGCGCAATAGGATCACCCGCGCCCGCAACTACCAGGTTGGGGAACATGCTCACAGCCCACAGCGCCACAAGCAACACGCACACGGCAGAAGAAGAGAAAAAGCCAACAAGGTCGGTGCCCCCGGAGGAATCAGAGGATGCCTTGATTACGCAGAACACCAAAGCGGCTACAATAGCAAGCGCAATCACCACGCCAATACCTGTTTGGATGCCGGTGAGTTCGGGAGAAATCACAAAGTGACCGTACAGCGACACCAGCACAAAACACACCAGCGCTGCAATACCGGCAACGTACACCGCCTTCTTGGAGCGGGTGCGCACCTTTGAGTCAACCGGTGCCTTGAGCGCAAGCCAGCTCGCACCCTGTAAGACGAATGCCGACAGACCCAAAAGACCGGTGAGTAGCGTGAACGGAGTGACCAGGCCCAGTAGAGGAACGCCGATGTAGTCACCGTTAGCATTCATAGGGATGCCCGCGTATACGTTGCCTACGGCCACGCCTAAAAGCAGCGCCGGCAAAAGCGATCCCACGAAGAACAGGATGTTCCACAGTTTTGCCCAAGCCTTGTCGTGTCCGGCAAATTCCACAGCCGCCGCGCGCATAATTAAACCTATAAGCACGAGCATCACGGCAAGATAGAAGCCCGAAAAGGTTGTGGCATAAGCCGAGGGGAACGCAGCGAATAGCGCACCGCCTGCGGTGAGCAGCCACACCTCATTTCCATCCCACACAGGGCCGATGCTCTGGCGAATAATCGCTCGCTCCTCATCATTTTTGGCGACGAAGAAGCTGAGCACCCCAGCGCCCAAATCAAAACCATCCAACACGAAATAGCCCGCAATAAGAACGAAAATGAGGCAGAACCATACGATACCCAAGACCTCCATGTCAGTTCGCCTCCTTCCTGACGGCAGCGGCGGCAGAAACACCGGCGATGGCGGGTACGGGGCCATCCTGGTCCACCACATTACCCTCGAGATCTTCCACGGGGCCTTTCTTGATGAAGCCTGACACCAAACGCACCCATGCGATGAGAATAATTGCATACACGACAACGAACAACACAATGGTCAGCAGCAGTTCGACGGAGGAAACCGACTGGGAGACGCCGCTGTTGGTCAGAAGCGAAACGCCTTCGGGCGAACTCGTTGCGGGGTACACCACATACGGCTGACGACCCACCTCTGCTGTAATCCAACCCGATTGGATGGCTACAATTGGAACAATGGGACACACAATCATAATCCACTGGGCCCATTTCTTCTGGGTCAGCTTGCCGCCCTTCTTGAAGGCGGCTATGGCGGCTATCACAACAATCACACAAATCAGACCAAAACACGCCACCATCAAGTGGTAGCTCTGAAAGACAAGATTGACCGGCAGTTCGTCCACATTAAGATCGGAGTTCTCTTCAGCAAGATCATTGAGTCCGGGGTACTCCGTATCAAAGTCACCGGAAGCAAGCCAGCTGGTAAATCCAGGCAGCTCTATAGGAGCAATTACGCTTTGTCCGTCTTCGTCAACCAGACCTACCAGGTACAGTGGCAAGGTTCCCTCTTCGTAATGGCCTTCCATCATAGCGATCTTGGTGGGCTGCTCCTCGGCTACAACCACGGCAGAGGAATGAGCCGAAACCAGCAGGCAGCACGTGGCGATAATGGAAACCACCACACCGGTGCGCAGCGTCTTGCGAGCAAATGCAGCATGCTTACCCTTACGCATGTACCACGCCGCAACAGCAATAGCCACAAACGCGCCCGTAACCAGTAGTGCTAGCACGGTATGGCTATAGCGCGGCAGGGTGGAGGCGTTGAAGGCAGCAGCGAAGAAATCAGTCAGCACGGCCTGCGAACCGTCTTCCGAGAGTTCGGCACCGGCAGGTGTTTGCATCCAAGAATTGGCAATGATGATCCACAAAGCCGAAAGGCAGCTACCCAACCACACTAGCCACGCGCTGGCAAGGTAGAACTTGGGGCCAACCTTGCCACGCCCAAACAGCACGATACCCAAGAATACGGATTCAAGGAAGAACGCCAGCAGGGCTTCGGCTGCAAGGGGAGCACCAAAAATGTCACCCACAAAACGGCTGTAATCGGCCCAGTTGGTGCCGAACGAGAACTCCATGGTGATACCTGAGAGCACGCCCACGGCGAACGTGGTGGTGAAGAGCTTGGCCCAGAATTTGGTTGCGGCAGCATCCTTTGGGTCACGCGACCTGTAATAGCGCGTTTCGCTGATGGCCAGAATCAACCCCAAGCCGATCGAAAGCGGCACATACATGAAGTGGAAGATGACCACCAGCGCAAACTGAATACGCGCAAGCAGCGTCGGATCGAGGAATTGCTCCATAGTACACCCCCTTTTCTTGATAGGCGCCCGCAGGTGCCCCCCTAGTTACCCACCATTATTGAGCGGATCGGATAACCCTTTTCTTGATCGATGCCCGCAGGCGCTCCTCAATCAATGGGCACCACGACCTGCCTGGTGCTGCTTCTCCTGACTACTCCAGCTCAACCAGTTCCGATCCAGCTGCTCCGGCTCGGCCAGATTCGGCTCGGCTGTGCCTGAACGCTCGATGCAGCCCCACAGAAGCATACG
>CAZLKG010000046.1:0-10647 GCA_964560045.1 uncultured Slackia sp. | reverse complement strand
TGCTGTCCATGCCGAACTCTTTCGCCAACTCATGAACTCTCATGCTGGGCATGCGGTACTCCTCGTCTTTCGACTTCCTACTTACTCGCAATCGGCATGGACACCGCAATAGCGGCTGCCGGAGCGTGCATGGTTGCGACAGGGGGTTCCGTCCTCGGCGACGAAGGCGCAAAAGTCGCTTGCGCCTTCAGGATCCTCATCGATGAGCATATTTTCCTCAGGATCAGGCGCAACATCGAAGCTCGCCGACTTGATGTCAATGTGCCAGCCGGTGAGACGGGCTGCGAGGCGGGCGTTTTGACCCTCTTTACCAATGGCTAAGGATAGCTGATCATCAGGTACGATGACGGTGGCGTAGTGATTGTCTTCGTCCACCAGCACGCGGTTTACGCGGGCGGGAGAGAGGGCGTGGGCCACATAGACCGCAGGATCCTCATCCCACTGGATAACATCGACACGTTCGTTGCGTAACTCCTCAACCACCATGCGCACGCGACTGCCCTTAGGTCCTACACAGGCCCCCACGGGGTCGAGCTTGGGCTCGCGACTAGCGACGGCCACCTTGGAGCGGGCACCGGGTTCACGGGAGACGTTTTTTATCTCCACCATGCCGTCATATATTTCGGGCACCTCGAGCTCGAACAGGCGACTTATCAGGTCGGGATGGGTACGTGAGACCACAATAGCGGGGCGGGTTGCTTCCCCGCGAGCGCGAGGTTCAATCGAATTGGGATCACGCACCTCAATGATCAGCAGCTTGAGGCGCTGATTGTGGCGGTAATGCTCCCCGGAGGGCCGCTCGTTGCGTTCACCGGTGTTCCGTTTGGTGTCGAAGTGCGGAAGTTCGGCCTCCACTCCATCGCGAATCTTGATGATGGTGAAATCGGATGTCACCTGAAGAACGGTACCCGTGACAATATCCCCCACACGATCGGCGAACTCCTCGTAGATACTTTGGCGACCGGCCTCGCGCACCATGGCCGCAATGACACCCTTGGCGTTTTGGGCGGCAATGCGGCTCACGTTATTGGGCGTGACATCGCGCTCGGTGAACTTGGTGTATTCGCCGGTCTCCTCATCATAGGACTCTTCGACGGGAACAAGCTCGTAGACGTAGATGCGACCGGTGGAGCGATCGATGGTCACGCGTGCGTCCCATTCAAGGTCAAGAATGTTCTGGTAGCTTTTGGCCAGCGATGCCTCAAGACGCTCGATCAGATAGAACTCATCTATCTTCTTCTCGCGCGCCAGCATCTGCAAAGCCTCCATCAGTTCGGATGCCATGGTGTCCTCCTCATTTCAAGCCGGTTGGGCGTACGTTGTGCCTTTTTATGCCTGTGCTTATACCTTGCTTATGCCTGTTATGTCTGCGTTATGTCTGCAGCGGCACACAAAAATGCCGGATTATCTGAATTCGACCTTACCTTTAACGTGAGCCTTTTTAATGCTGTCATAAGGAATCGCAATGCGAGATTCCTCCGTGCCCAAAAGTACATCGCCACGCTGTCTGTCAAAACCCACCAACATCGCACTAAAACGGCTTTGGCCATCAACGGGCTGCGTGGTTGTCACGCAAACCTCTTCCCCTGAGAAGCGCTCGAAATGCTCAGGCGTGCGAAGTGGACGGTCAATGCCGGGCGAACTTACCTCAAGCGTATAGGCACCTGGAAACGGATCCATCTCATCCATAAGATCGTTGACCCATGCCTGAGCCTCGGTGATATCATCGAAGGCAATGCCTTCGGGCTTGTCGAGATACACCCTGATGGTAGGTGCTTTTCGCGAACCCACGATCGCTACCGTCACCACCTCAAGACCCTCCTTTTGGGCACGCGGTTCAAGCGCGGCCAAAACGGCCTCTTCCTTGGCGGAAAGCATGCCGCTCCTTTCTTTCCTGCGATGCGCGAGCTGCCCTGGAAAGGCGCATCATCCCCCACACGAGTCGCCGACAAACGCGCTCATACAAAAAGAAAGCGGGACGAACCCACTTTCTCTCACACGCGAAAAAGTTGTAGCGCACCGAGCGTCCCCCGATGCAGAGTTCTTTATACCATATCGCGATGGGGATTCACAAGAGCGGCATAGCGAAAACCTCCCCGAAACCTCCTCGAAACCCCCAATCGACGTTTTGACGTTTTGAGACGTTTTGAGATTGCGTTTTGCAAGAGGCTTTAGTCCTTTGCTTTGTCGGAGTATCGTTTGACATAACAGTTGTGTCCGCAGATGATTAGGGCAGCGTTTGGTATCCGTTCAGAGCGCCGTGATGGGCGCTGGAGCGCATCGCATTGTATCGGCAGTCATCTGGCAGAGCCTAATCTTTCATTGCGGTTTGTCCGTGCGGACGCGTCGGGTCTTAGTTGCACGCAGGTTGACGGGCGATACCGGGTCGGGTCGCGTTTTGGTTGGTTGAGTGCTTGGCGGCTAGAGATTAGAGGCTAGGAGTTTGCTAAAGGAGGAAGGAATTCATCCGTGGCGTTTCTTTTGGGGTGTGAGGATGCTCATCTGGAATATCCGACTAAAAAGATCTTGACCAACGTGACGCTGGGCGTGCACGAGGGTGATCGAGTAGGCATCGTGGGTCACAACGGAAATGGGAAATCCACACTTTTAAGAGTGCTTGCCAAACAGGTTGAACTCGATGATGGTCTCGTGCGCCACACGCGCAACCTGCGCATAGGGTTTTTGAGGCAGACGGATGCACTCTCCGATGAAGTGTCTGCGGGTCGCTCCGTAGTGGGCAACATCCCCGAATATCTGTGGGCGTCCGACGCACGCACTCGAGAGATCATATCCGCACTCATGGCCGACATCTCTTGGGATGCCCGGGTGGGCTCGCTCTCAGGAGGCCAGCGCCGCCGTGTGGATCTCGCACGCCTTCTTGTGGGTGACTGGGACGTGCTTATGCTTGACGAACCCACCAACCATCTAGACATGCGCGCCATCTCCTGGCTCGCCACGCATCTGAGAGAACGTTGGCCTCGTGGGCGGGGCGCGCTGCTCGTGGTCACGCATGACCGATGGTTCCTCGATGAGGTGACAACCGGTATGTGGGAGGTTCACGACGGAAAGGTTGACCCCTTCGAGGGGGGTTATTCAGCATACGTATTGCAGCGGGTGGAGCGCGAGCGTGTGGCCCAGGTGGCAGAGCGGCGTCGCAAAAGCCTGGCACGTAAAGAACTCGCCTGGCTTTCTCGTGGGGCGCGAGCACGCTCAACCAAACCTAAATTCCACGTGGCTCGAGCCATTGAGCTTATCGAGGGTGAGCCGCCTGTACGCAATCCACTTGAGCTGCGTGCCACAGCCATGCAGCGTCTGGGCAAGCACGTGGTAGAACTCACCAGTGTGACCAAGGTGCTGGGAAGCCGCACGATACTTGATGGCGTTGACTGGATGATAGGCCCAGGAGACCGCTATGGCATCTTAGGCGAAAACGGTGTCGGCAAGACCACGCTGCTCAAAATCATCCAGGGAGCCATTAAACCCACCTCAGGTGTTGTCAAAATAGGCAAAACCGTGAAGTTCGCCTCACTCTCTCAGCGTCTTGACGAACTTGAAGAGTTAGGCACATATCGCGTGACCGAGATTCTTTCGCGTTATCGGACGCGTGTGTTGGTGGATGGAAAGGAGATGACATCTGCTAAACTCCTTGAGCGTTTGGGTTTTTCGACAAAGTATCTGCACACGCGTGTGAGCGACCTTTCGGGCGGCCAAAAACGTCGTCTTCAGCTTCTTTTGATCCTGCTGGATGAGCCCAACGTGCTGATCTTGGATGAGCCTGGCAACGATCTAGACACCGATATGCTCACCGTACTGGAGGATTTTCTTGATACATGGGCAGGTACGCTCGTGGTAGTGACACATGACCGTTACCTCATGGAGCGCATAACCGATGATCAGTTTGCTCTCATTGACGGCGCGCTACGTCATGTGCCTCGCGGGGTGGATGAGTATCTCGAACTGATTGATGAGCGTGATGTTTCGGTGCGCACATTTTCAGAGGTCACGGTTCGGGTTTCTGGTGACAAGAGCTGTAATAACACCTTGCACACAAGCGATGTCGTACAGGATTTAACATCGGCTGCACAAAAGCTGGCACCAACACCGACTCTCTCCAATGCGGAGTTGCGCGAACTTAAGAAGCGCTGCGCCAGCCTGGAAAAGCGCATCACCACCGCAAGCGCGCGTGTGGATGAGAAGCAGGCTCAGATGGATGCGACCGATCCCACCGATTTTCTGGCGCTGGGCAGGCTGCAGGGCGAGCTTGATGGACTCAAGGCGGCTAAGGAAGCCCTTGAAGACGAATGGCTGGAGGTGGCCGATGCCTTAGGAGAGCCGTGAAGTCGGGTTTTGATTCCTATACACAATGAGCGTTCCTGCTTCTTGCAACGCAAACAATTGCAATTCAGAGGCGTAGCTGCACGCAATGCCTACGAGTACATGCAGGCTTAAAGACTGAAGAGGATTGTTCCCTCTGAGGAGGCTGCAGAAAAGTTCTCTACACATCTCCTTCCTCTGGCATTCAGAGGAAGGGGTTCGGTTGAGCCCAAGCCTAGCGCTCCCCCTGTTCGACAGCACATTGGGCTACCGCGTTGAACAACTCAACGCGAGAATGCACATCGAATTTCTCGTAAATGTGCCTGATGTGTGACTTAATCGTCTCAGTGGAAACAGTCAGTTGCTCAGCAATATATCCACGATCGAACCCTCTAATCAGATACGGAAGTATTTCCGATTCGCGTTTTGTAAGTCCACGTTCTTCGGCAGCGACAGCACATGCACGTTCGATTGAACGATCGGTCATCATGGGTTGCCTCGTTCCCTCAGACATGTTGCTCATACGAGCCAAAAGCGCGATGACCACGAAAAGAAGCAGATAGATCATCGCATTGGAAGCGGCTGTTATGAAGAACTGCGTATCCCACACGGCGCCTAAACCGTCGCCCGCCGTCGCGCCGATAATCTGGCCGATCTGATTGGCGAAAAACCCTCCCGCAAACACCCGTACCGACCTGGTTGTCTGCCGTTGAGAGTAAATTGAACAGAAAACCCAAAGAAGTCCGTAGAAATACACGAACCCGATTGTATGCACGCCGAGGGCTATGAGCGCCTGATGAACAGCTTGGCTTACCACCACTGTGAACACAATAAATGCCGCCGCTATGAACGCAATCGCACGGTAAAACAAGGCGAACGATTCGCCCCGCTCGGGCACGCGCGAGACTAGAAGCATTATTGAAGCAAGAATCGCCGCAATACTGAACATCCAGGCAATCTGTTCCGACTGAGCATCCGCGCTTATGAGACTGCGCAAGAGCCCAGCCGATATCCCCAGCACAACCACGAGTCCCATGAACACCGCCAGCGTTACCGCAGTTCCGGAATTCTTCGCTCCCTCAATGAGGGGAGGCGCTTCTTCAGACGAGGAGACTGCCGCATCACGCCAGCTGGATGTCGGGGACACCTCGCCACAACCTCTCCCGCGTCGGAACGACCACGCCATAACGAAGGGGGCAACAGCCATGAGAAGATAGGAGATGAACTTCGGTAGGACAAGAACAAGAATCACGAAGAACGCAGATGCGAGTAGCGACACTACCACGAACCGAAGAACCACACTAGAATCGTATCGCGTGATGACTGCTCCCCAATAAGCCGTCATCGCTCCAGTGCCCAGTCCTGAAGTAATGCTGCTCGCCAGAAACAGCGGCATCGCCGCTTCTGGAGCCACGATCGACAATGCCGATAGAAGCATGCTTGCCGACATTAGCAATGCGCAGAGGCGCAGAGCAACCGGCCTAACCCGCAAAGCCGAAGGGGGCATGAGAAGAAACAATCCGAGCACTGCGGTGCATACGAACAGAGAGACGATCCAGATGCCGTCCGACAGAACTCCGGTCGTCGCATGGTCGGGCGGAGCACTGAACACGCCACCCCAGCTCATCGCAAACACCCATCCGTTGAAAAGCGCAAGGGACAAAACCACCATGCGATGGCTCGACACAAGAGCCATCAGCTGCGAGACCGATCCTTGTCGCTTCCGAACGCTCTTATTTCCCTGCGCGCGTAATGCCCCTTTGTTTCCGTTCTCCATAAGAGACCTCCCAGAACAGAATTATACGAAAGCATGCATCGTGCCTACCCCCGAAAAACCGCAAGTCCCGGGGAGGGAACGGGACTTGCGGAAGGCGCGTCATCGTAGTCTCGCCTTTTTTGCTCAATGGCAGCTACTCGTTCTCGACGATATATTTTCCGGTAAGGTAACTCAGTGTTAGATTGCTGCCGTACGTAAAGCCAGGAATCATGTACGTGTATTGCGCGTAGAACATATCGCCCGCCATGCTGCCGACGTTATACAAGCCCTCAATGGGGTTGTCGTCTTCGTCGCAAACACGCATGTTGTCATCGGTGCGCAGGCCTCCCAAAATGGTGAGGAAGAAGCTCGTGTTGGACGCCTGGCCGTAGAACGGACCCTCGGCAACGGGAATCATAAAGCGCGCATCCTTGTGGAACTCGGTATCCTCTTCCGCTTCGCACATGGCGTTATAGGCATCAATTGTGTCAAGGGTAGACTCAGGAAGACCCAATAGCTCTATTAGTTCCTCGAGCGTGTCAGCTTTCACGAAGGCATTGCTCTCCACCTGCTGCTCCCACGATGCCACGGTCTCTTCGGGAGTGAGTGTGTAGTCTTGGTCGTAGGGAACACTGCCGTCTACCCAATCAACGGGATACTGCTCAGCATAATTCATGTCCCAGATGGCATACGAAGTTCCGCCGGGACACCCCATTTCGGTGGTGAAAGGCATGGTTCCGAGCATACCGTACTCGTTACAGTAGCGACTGCCATCACGATTAACGCAAAGACCCGTAAATGGGATAACACCGTTCATGGGGCCAGCCTTCACGCCGCCGCCGTTTGGACAACACGGCCATGCCTTCTGCCAGGCAGCCCCAATCCACAGACCCATCTTCTGGCCATCTCCTGGATACAAGCCGCCGTAGAAGAGCTCTTTGTCGTAGTCGATCTCGTTGGTGAATTCGTCCTCAGTGACGTATTTCACAGCCTGCGGGGCATACTTGGCCATCATGTCCCTGTTTGTAGAGAAGTCGCCGGTTGCAAGCACCACCGCTTTCGTCCCCACGTATTTGGCGTACGAGCCATCGGAGCGCTCGGCGATAACCGCAGTCACGCGGCCCTCGGTGCCGTTCGCCACATCGCCGCGTACAAGCTGACGGGCGATATTGTTGTAGTAAATCGTAGAGCCCGAAAGTTCCTCAAATCGTGTCGCCAACTCGTTTACCACCAGCGGTTGGTTCATGCCCATGCCAGGATTCTCGTCGTTATACCAACCATGGGCTCCGATCAAATACCAGATAGAACCGGTCTCGTTGTCGAGCGTAGGCAGTGGCGGCTCGATGCCGGTGGTATAGCCTCGTTCCTCCATGATGTCGATAAGCCAGTTCATGACAGTTTCGGAGTTGTTGAAATATTTGTACCACTTGCGCGTATCTACTCGCGCGCCGTTGGACTGAAGTTCCTTCTCCAAGAAAAGAGCGTCGTTACGATCGAGGCCCGCAGCTTCCATGGCCTTCGAATAGGTCGCATGATTTGATCCACCACGACTGATAGGCTTGCTGCTGGCCGAAATTAAAACCACATTCGCACCTTCTTCAGCAGCCGAATTGGCCACGGTGAGACCGCCCGTGCCGGCACCTACGACCACGATCTCGGCCTCAATGGTTTCGGCAATTTGATCGTCTGCGATGGACTCGTCAGGAATCTCGAAGTCCCACTTGCCGAAGAACGAATCGGCATTCATTCCGCCCGATACGGAGTCGCTTGTAACGGCCTCTTCATCCGACGCGTTGGACGGTGAACAGCCAGCGAGACCCGCGACTGCGGCGCTTGATGCGGCTACTGCGGCTCCGGCGAGAAAGTTTCTGCGCGATACCCCTTCGTTCGATTTGAAAAACATAGCCTTCTCCTATTCTCTGTGTCATTCGAGCTCTCTTTTGTGATTCGAATGTTCTCCAGACAAAATCGTCCGTAGGCAGAAATTGTCGTGCCGTCTGAGACGAATGTCTCTCTGTCTGTAAATAAATCGTCGACAGAGCCGACGTGCTCAGGCTTGCACGGTCGGTAGAAAATTTCTATTCCCTTTGAGGGGTAAAAGCAATTTCACCCGTATGGGTGAAACGGGCCGCGGACGACCTGAGTCGCGTTCTAAATTAGCCTGTTTGCTGGAACGAGCCTTGCAGGCGGAAGTGTCATCTCGCAATCGAGCGATAGGTCAACCAGTACGGGGCTTTTTTCTCATCCAGAGATATGTGCTCTGCGTTTCAGTCTGTCGGGTTATCGAAATCAGGATTGGATGCGCAACGTATCTCTGTGTGCTGTGTCCAACATTGGACTTTGGAGCTAGACCCGCAGCGCATCCCTTGCTCTCTTCAGCGATGCTACGTCGTCGGTGCGCGGTGTCCGGTAACACTTTGCAAGGGAGCGCAGGGGGGGGGGTAGGGGTAAGCGTATCCAAAGGTGAATTTCTTTCAGGAGCCGTGTTTTGATAGACTGGACGCCATCCGTTTGCAGGAAAGTGCCTCGGTTTGTTTCTCGAAGCATCCTGAAGCCTCCAGAGATTCCCCGCAAGCGCCCGCCCTCCCAACCTTCGGAAAAGAGCTGACCATGAACCCCTTCCGCAAAGCGTACTGCCGCATTTACCAGACATGCTTTCGCATAGCGCTGCCCGTGCTGCCCTATCGCGAACCCGAGCCCCTTGCGAGTTTTGAGGATGCTGCCGCACTCATTGCCGAAAAGAAACTCAAACGCCCTCTTATTGTAACTGATACCACAATCGAAGAACTTGGTCTGACCAGCGAACTCAAAGATGCTCTCACCAGACACGACGTAGAATACCGCGTCTTCGCCGATGTTGTACCTAATCCCACCGTGTCTAACGTGGAAGCTGCACGCACAATGTACCTTGATGAGGACTGTGACGCGATCATCGCGTTCGGCGGCGGCAGCGTCATGGATTGCGCGAAAGTCATGGGGGCGCGCATCGTACGCCCTCGCAAACCTGTGCCCAAGATGCGCGGCCTGCTGAAGGTCATGCGCCACCTACCGCCCTTCGTGGCGGTGCCCACCACGGCCGGCACGGGTTCGGAAACCACGCTCGCTGCCGTAATTACCGAAGACAGCACACACCACAAATACCCCATCAACGATTTCAACCTCATCCCCCACTACGCGCTGCTCGACTACCGCACCACGCTAGGTTTGCCCAAACACGTCACCTCAACCACCGGCATGGACGCACTCGTGCATGCGGTGGAGGCGTTTATCGGACGTTCCACCACCACCGAGACGCGCAAGCGTGCCATTGAGGCCACCACCCTCATTCGTCGCTTCCTGCGCCGCGCTTACACCCATGGCAACGACATCAAAGCCCGCGAGGGCATGCTGCGTGCGGCATATGCCGCCGGTATCGCGTTCACCAAGTCCTACGTGGGATACGTCCACGGCGTTGCCCATTCACTCGGCGGGCAGTACGGCATCGCACACGGCCTGGCCAATGCGGTGCTACTCCCCTACTTTTTGGAAGAGTACGGTGACTCTGTACACGCCAAGCTAGCACGCCTCGCTCGCGAAAGCGGGGTTGCAGGCGAGATGCTAGGCGACGATGTGCGCGACGCCGACGACGCCACGTGCGTCCACGCCTTCATCGACTGGGTGAAAAAGATGAACGTCTCCATGGACATCCCCGACAAGCTCGAGGGCATTCACGAGGAAGATATTCCCATGATGGCCAAGCGCGCCAACAAAGAGAGCAACCCGCTCTACCCCGTACCCAAACTCATGGATGCCCGAGAGCTTGAAAAGATGTATTACCGCGTGATGGCGTAGATGGCGTAGACCCAAGGCAATAAATCCAGGACGCTTCTCCATGCCTCACCCTGCGATTCCCCTCCGCAGGCGCGTCCCGCGAGTCTCCTCGCAAGCCCGCCTTAACCCTACCTACCGAAAGGACTTCCATGACTAACGCCGAAATCGCACAAATCGTCGCCAAACAGCGCAGCTATTTTTCCACCGGATCCACCATCTCCATAGACGGACGCATATCGGCGCTGCGCCGCCTAGAGCACGCCATCCTCGATCACGAGCAGGAAATCTACAATGCCCTGAAACAGGATCTGGGCAAGTCTTCTGCCGAGAGCTACATGTGCGAAGTAGGCATGACGCTTGCCGAGTTACGCTATCAGATTAAACACGTGCGCCGCTGGGTACGCCGCCACAGCCGACCCGCCTCACTTGCCAACTTTCCCTCATGCTGCTTTACCGTAGCTGAACCCTACGGCATTGTGCTCATCATGAGTCCTTGGAACTACCCCTTTATGCTCACGATGGAACCTCTGGCCGGAGCCATCGCTGCGGGCAACTGCTGCGTACTCAAACCCAGCGCCTACTCTCCTGCCACAAGCGCCGTCATCCATCGCATCGTGCAAACCGCATTCGATGAGGGGCATGTGGTGGTGGTTGAGGGCGGACGCGCCGAAAACACAACCTTGCTTGACCAGCGCTTTGATCATATCTTTTTCACCGGCGGCACCACGGTGGGACGCCTCGTGATGGAAAAAGCCGCAGCCAACCTC
>CAZLKG010000045.1:0-10834 GCA_964560045.1 uncultured Slackia sp. | reverse complement strand
GCTCTAAAGAATCGCATTTTTCGCGATATATGCGACTATCTGCACCCTGGTGACGTGTTGGTTGCCAATGACACCCGTGTCATGCCGGCGCGCCTCCTTGGAACAAAGCGGGGGACGGGTGGCTTTGCTGAGGTGTTTTTGCTGCGCGAGAGGTTTGACTGCGCCCCCAAAACAAGCTCTGAGGCCATATGGGATGTGCTTGTTCGTCCCGGTAGGCGCCTCAAACCCGGTAGGGGTGTGCTTATAGATTTTGCCGATAAGTGTGGCAACGTGGTTTTATCTGCCGAAATCATCGGCTGGGGGCAGGATGCGGGCAAAGGCGAGCGCCTCGCTCGTTTGAGTTCTGAGTGTACATCTCTTGATGCAGCTTTTCACGCCGTGGGTCACACCCCGCTTCCCCCTTATATCGAAGACTACGCAGGAGATGAGGAGATGTATCAGACCGTATACTCTCACGAGGAGAAAAGCGCCGCAGCGCCCACCGCCGGCCTTCACTTCACGACCGAACTCATCGACCAACTCAAAGCCAAAGGGATTGGATGGCATACGGTTTCTCTTGAGGTGGGCTTGGATACCTTTCGTACCGTTGAGGAGGAGGATCCAAAACAGCACATCATTCACACCGAGACCTACACGGTAAGTCAGGAGGTGGTTGATACATGCGAGGCCGCGCATGCACGCGGCAATCGCGTGATCGCGGTGGGCACGACCAGCGTCCGTTCGCTTGAAAGTGCCTTCGATCGCGATTTGGGACGCATGCGCTCACGTTGCCGCGAGGCCACAAACCTCTACATCCTGCCGGGCTATGAATTCGGTGTGGTGGATGCGCTTGTCACTAACTTTCACGCACCACGCTCCACGCTTATGATGCTTGTGAGCGCCTTTTCCACGCGCGACAACATCATGGCGGCCTACGCCCATGCGATTGAAAACGACTACCGTATGCTCAGCTTTGGCGATGCCATGCTCATCTGTTAGCGAACGGGCTGCGTCTGGTTGCCGGCAGGACGCGATACCACACATCTGCGGTGCTCGTGTTGTACGCTCGTGTTGTATTCTCGCCTGCTGCATCACGTGTTTCGCATTCCGTACCCCATGTCTTGTATCTTGCATCCCGTACCTCGTGTCTCGTTCTCCGAAAGGATCTCCATGTCACTGTTTGATGTCACCATAGAGGCGTGTGACGGTATGTCCCGTGCCTTGCGCTTCGACACCGCCCACGGCACGGTGCGCACTCCTTTGTTCATGCCGGTGGGCACGCATGCCACGGTGAAGGGCTTGACGGTTGATCAACTTCGCGACATTGGGGCGCAGGTGGTGCTCGCGAATACGTACCATCTTTTCATGCGTCCCGGCACCCAGATCATCGAAACAGCCGGAGGTGTTCAGGATTTCATGGGTTATGACGGACCTATGCTTACCGACTCCGGCGGCTTTCAGCTGTTCAGCCTTGATCACATGATGAAGGTTTCACCTGACGGCGTGACATTTCACGCACGCGATTACGACGGCTCCAAACATCGCTGGACGCCTGAGGAAAACATGGACATCCAGCAGCGCATCGGTGCCGACATTGTGATGCAGCTCGATCAGTGCATAGGATACCCGGCTGCCAAAGAGGACGTTGCGGCATCAACGCGGCTTTCATGGGAGTGGGCTGAGCGCTGCTGCGCGGCGCATAAGCGCGAAGACCAAGCGCTTTTCGCCATCGTCCAGGGGGGTATGTACCTTGATTTGCGCCTGGAGAGCGTAGAGCACCTGTTGGACATTGATGAGCGCAGCCGGACAGCGGGGCAGGCAGGCTTTCAAGGCTTTGGCATCGGCGGCTATTCGGTAGGGGAGCCGCATGACGTGATGTTTGAAACGCTGAGTCAGGTATGCGCCGCCCTGCCACAAAACCGCCCACGTTACCTGATGGGTGTGGGCAATCCCACAACGCTTGTGCGTGCGGTGCGCGCAGGGGTGGACATGTTCGACTGTGTGCTGCCCACCCGCACGGGTCGCATGGGCACGGCATTCTCGCATGCGGGGCGCATGAATTTGCACAACGCCAAGTACAAGGCCGATCTTGCACCGCTCGATCCGCAGTGCACATGTTCCGTGTGCACTCGATACACGCGCGCCTACCTGCGTCATCTCATCAATCAGCACGAGATGCTAGGAGGTATCCTGCTTTCCCTCCACAACCTGCATTTTTTGATAGATTTGATGCGCCAGGCACGAGAGGCTGTGTTTGCCGGAGAATATGAGAGCTTCTATCAGGATTGGATGAACTCCCCTGCGGCGAATGACTACTGATACATTACTGATACGTCGCAAACCCATGGCGTAAAGAAAGGATGGAAACCCATGATGCATAGAGGTGAGGTGCTCCCCGAGCGCAACGACGGGTGCTGGTGCGGAAGCGGCAAAAAGTACAAAAAGTGCCATCTGGCCATTGATGAACGCATGCAGCGGCTTTACGCGCAGGGCCGCAAGGTTCCCGCCCGATCTCTGCTCAAATCCGATCGAGACATTGAGGGCATCAAACGCAGTGCTCAGGTGAATGTGGGTGTTCTTGACTATGTGGCCGAGCGTATTAGGCCCGGTATCTCCACCGAACAGGTGGATCGATGGGTCTACGAATATACCACGCAGCACGGCGGCACCCCTGCGCCGCTCAACTACGAGGGATATCCCAAAAGCGTGTGCACGTCGGTAAATGAGGTGGTGTGTCACGGCATTCCGTCTGAGGGCGAGATACTTGAAGAGGGGGATATCGTGAACGTGGACTGTTCCACGGTTTTAGACGGGTATTTCTCTGATTCCTCGCGCATGTTTTGTATCGGAGAGGTGAGTTCCAAACGCGAACGTTTGGTACGTATCACCAAGGAGTGTGTTGAGCGTGGCCTTGAGGCCGTGAAGCCTTGGGGAACATTGGGTGATGTTGCCCATGCGGTACAACAGCACGCCGAGAGAAACGGCTATTCCGTGGTGCGCGAGTTCGGAGGGCACGGCATCGGTCTGGAGTTTCATGAGGAACCGTTCGTGGGATTTGTGGGCAGGCCAGGTGAGGGCATGGTGCTGGTGCCAGGTATGTGTTTCACCATAGAACCCATGATAAATGCCGGAAAGCATCGCATTGACATGTCCGATCCTAACGGATGGACCGTACGTACAGCCGATGGTTCCGACTCTGCACAATGGGAGGTGCAAATAGTGGTTAGTGAAACAGGATACGAGCTTATCTCCTGGTAGTGAACCATTCACGTGCTTTGTGCTGCAAACGTGCCCCGTGTGCCCCGTATGCCCCGTGCGCACGTGGAATTTCGCACAAGTATCTGCTCCGTGAGTTTGTCAGTCATCAACGCGTCCTGTGCGTGGAATTTCGCACGTTTTGTTCTCGTTGTGGCACAATGGCCGGGTTGTGAGCATTCGGCATCACCTAACGAGGTTGCTCACCTGCTGAGTATCGAAGACCATGCACAGAAGAGAGACCAATGATGTTCGGCAAGGGTTCGTCCAAGAAGGATTCCAAGGCGCAAAACGCTGCCGCCCGTCAAGCAGCTCCCATGCTCAAGACGGGTTCGCAGCGCAACAGGGGAAAAGATAGGACTCACAAAAGCGCCAATCGCCGCAACATATGGTTGCTTGTGCTCGCGGCACTTCTTGCCATCGGATCCATAGCCTTGTTTATGCCTCCCCAAGAAAAGATCAACCAGGGCCTCGATATCCAAGGCGGCCTTTCGGTCGTACTCACCGCAACCAGCACCGATGGCGATGCGGTTACCTCCGATGAGATGGAAAGCTCCCGCGACATCATCGAAAGCCGTGTGAACGCCCTCGGTGCATCTGAGGCTACCGTTGCCTTGCAGGGAACAGATCAGATCCTCGTACAGATTCCCGGCCTCACCGACGCACAGGAAGCCCTTGATACGATTGGGCGCACCGGTACCCTGGAGTTTGCTCGGCTCGATTCATTTACCGATGAGACCGTGCTTGAAGAAATCGACTCGGGTGCCTATATGCAGCAGCAGACCGTGACCGACTCTTTGGGCAACGTCTTTTCCGTAGGCGATCCGGAGCTTGCCAATCTTGAGGTCGAAGCCGGCACGTATACACCCATCGTCACGGGAGATCAGATCGAAAGCGTTTCCGTGGATAGGGCCAGTGAGGGATCGGCCTACTATGCCGTGAACATCACATTAAACGATGAGGCCACTGTCGCATTCGCCGAAGCTACAGCAGAGCTTGTCGAAGACAACGGCAAGATTGTCATCATCTTAGACGGCATTGTGCAATCAGCACCCTCCGTGCAATCGGTCATTTCCGATGGTAATGTGTCCATTACGGGCGACTACTCGCTTGATGAGGCCCGTGCCTTGCAGACGGTGTTGGAGAGCGGCTCACTTCCCGTGAGTTTTGAGTATTCGCAGAGTCAAACCGTCGGACCCACCTTAGGTCAGGATGCACTCGCCTCAGGCGTGCTGGTGGCGGCTGTGGGCCTTGCGCTCGTGATGTTGTATCTACTCGTGTTCTACCGTGGCTTAGGATTTATCACCGCAGCGGCCATGGTCGCGTTCGCCGTGCTCTATCTGGGCTTGCTCGCCCTGCTCTCCTCATTCGGCTTCTTCAGTCTTTCTCTTGCCGGAATCGCTGGCGTTGTGCTCACCATCGGTATGGCAGCCGATTCCTCCATCCTTGTGCTTGAACGTTTCCGCGAGGAGATCCGCATGGGTCGCAGCGTGCGTGCGGCATCCTTGTCGGGTGTGAGGCATGGCATCCTCACCTCCATCGATGCCGATCTGGTTACGCTTGTCTCAGCGCTCACCCTGTTCTTCTTGGCAAGCGCCTCGGTCAAAGGATTTGGTCTGACGCTTGCATTGGGCATTATGTGCGATATCGTGATGATGCTTGTATTCAAGGCACCCATCATCCGACTGCTGGCACCTAGCGCCATCAAGAAGCATCCCGGCTTCTGGGGTGTGCGTGATTGCGAGGAGGCTGCGCCTTACTACAGCGGGGAGAAAAAGCTCGCGCTGGGCAAGAAACTGCGCGGTCGTTTCATAAAACGCGATTTCGACATCATCGGCAAAA
Source organism: uncultured Slackia sp. (assembly GCA_964560045.1). Classification (GTDB taxonomy): domain Bacteria; phylum Actinomycetota; class Coriobacteriia; order Coriobacteriales; family Eggerthellaceae; genus Slackia. The sequence goes on along the minus strand of CAZLKG010000045.1, from coordinate 5,758 downwards.
AGCGCATATTCCTGACGGCCTCTGCGGCAGCGGTTGTCATCTTGCTCATCGTTATGGGCGTGCGCGGAATAAGTTTTGGCATCGAGTTTGTTGGCGGCACGTCCATTACCTTCCATGGCACAGAAGATACTTCCATTGAAGAGGTGCGCGACGCCTTTGCCGATGCGGGCGACGCCGATGCTATGATCCAGACCACCTCATCCGATGGCGAGGAGGGCTTTTTGGTTCGCACCTCCATTACCTCGGCGGAGGAGGCAACAGAGCTTGCTGTTCAGGTTGCCGATACCTTTGGTTGGGGATCTGACTCCTATGAGGTGACCACCATCGGGCCTGATTGGGGAACCAGCGTCGTCAAAAGCTCGCTTTTGGCGTTTGCAGTGTCACTGGTGCTCATCATTGCCTATATCAGTATCCGCTTCCGCGATTTCAAGATGGGAATCACCGCGATTGTGGCCCTGCTGCATGACCTGATCATCGTATTCGGATTATATGCGCTGATTGGACGTGAGGTTACGCCCAATACCATCGCTGCACTTCTTACCATCCTAGGCTACTCACTCTACGATACCGTGGTCGTGTTCCACCGTATTAATGAGAACATGAAAAACGAGCCTGCCAGCTGCACCTTCTCCTCTATGGCCAACCATTCGGTCAACGAGGTGCTGTTGAGATCCATGAATACCTCCATCACCTCTCTCATTCCCGTTGTGGCCATGTTGCTTTTCGGCGGTGAGACACTGAAAGATTTCGCACTTGCCATGACCATCGGTTTGGTATGTGGCTGCTACTCATCACTTGCGGTAGCCACGCCGCTGTACTGCATGTGGAAAGAGCGCGAGTCTAGAAATGCGCGGCTTGTGCGCAAGTACGGCAAAAATATTCGGCGCTTCTTCTTGAACAGGCTTGAAGAGTTGCCGGCGGGCGGCAAAGATGCAAAAGATGCAGCAGATACGCGCGCGACGGTCGCGCCTGATGGTGCGGGTGCACGCGGGAGCGAGGGTGCTTGGGTACAGGCTCGTAGTGCGAGTGAACGTTCTGCGGAGAGTTCGATTTCTGAACACGATGAGGCTCAAGCGATACATAAGGGTCAGGAGCAGTCTTTGACCTCGAGGATGAATGCGTCCCAAGGCGAGGCTCATCGAGCGTCTGGGCACAGAGCATCTTCCAACAGCAAACCCCGCAAAAGCAATTATCATTACGGCGGCAAGAACAAAAAATAGCCTTATCTTGCGACGCCAAGCAAGGGCAATGGCAAACAAAGCGCCCGACTTTTATCCGCAAGAGTCATTTGCACGGGTCGGACGCATGGCATATTGAGAACATGAGGCTATCGAGGACTTCTGTTCGCGTCGTGGGTTTATATCCCGGAAAGGTTTGACATGACTGAGATTCGCGAGGGCAGCTCTCCCAATTTTGCCCCTCCTGTGGAAGAAGGCATAACCTTCACCTTTGAAGATGAAAAGGGCGACTTACAAGATCTTGAATTTTTGGGACTCATATTGCATGGCGACCATCGCTACGGCTTCTTTTTTCCTGTTGACGAAAAACATCCTGCCAAATCGTCCGGCGAAGTTTTGATTTTGGAAGTGATTGATGTGGACGAAGATGGCCAACCCTCAGAATTTGAACTGGTGGAGGACGAAGCCATCATCCAAGAGGTCTACGCCGGTTTCCGCGAGGCCACCAAGGATATATATCGGTTTGAATAGATGACTCAATTACGGGCGGACTGGGCATTTCTCAAAACTGCGCTTCATGTTTTATCGGAAGAAGTTTGTGTGTAGTTGGGCCCGCAATGTAGGAGGGGGAGCGTTGCGGGCCCTTGCAAGCTACCATCTTCGGCTCAAGTATGCGCGCGAATGAATGGGATGGGCATTTCCTCGAAAGACGCTTTGATGAAACTTGTGTTTAACGAAGGGGATGGCGAGTAATCAGGATGGCGAGTAATCAAATATGTTGCGCGGCGTGAAAATCACGAGATTTCAAAGCGCTGTTCGCTGCCATCAATATTACAGAAGCGTGCTATGCCACCCTTGACACTGAAGAAGGCCAGACGTCCGTCGTTGGGGGAGTCGTGGTACTCACCCAGACCCATCATATGCTCAAAGCCCGCTTGGCGCACCGCATCGCTCACCTTGGCGTCGTCGGCAAGGTTAGCCTCTCCTGAAAGCACAAGCCAGCATTCGCCGGGCTTCCATCCGGAAAGCTCGAACTTAGGGTTGGCCGAAAGTTCGCACCATACATCCTTGTCATACGACGTCGAGAACCACAACTTGCCATCATCTAGCGCCGCGAAACTAAAGGGGCGTACATGGGGCTGATCGTTTTCGCACGTGGCAAGATACCAGGCGGGGATGGATGTAAGAAATTCGAGAACGGTATTCATGGCGTGGTTCATGGCGTTGCCCTCCGTTTCATCTGCCGCTTCTTACGCAGCGGCTGCGCGTGTGCTTCAAATGCATCGATGTGTGATGGGTAAGGCACGTATCTCATCCTAATGCGTTTACGGTAAAGATTCCTATGAACAGCAATGCCATCACAACGAATGCTGCTCCGTCACGCGCTGCAAAATGAAGGGGATGTAAGCGCGTGCGCCCTTCTTTTCCATGATAGCAGCGTGCCTCCATTGCTGCCGAGAGCGTTTCTGCATGTCTGAATACGCTTGTGAACAGTGGCACCAACAGAGAGAGCAGCATGTGCACCGCTTTTGCGGGACTGCCTTTGCCCGCAGCGCCTCGGCTTACCTGCGCGCGACGGATGGTAACGAGCTCTGAGGCGAACTGCGGCATGAACCGCAGCGCAATGCCCATGATCATGCCTAGTTCGTGAGCAGGAAGTCCGATGCGGGATGCGGGTGAGAGCAGACGCTCGACCCCTTCAGTCAGATCGAGGGTCATGGTGGTCATGGTGATGAGACTCATCCCTGTCATCATGAGAACAAGGCGCGAGCCGATGAACAGGCACTGCCGCACGCCTCCTTCGCTGATGCGGATGAATCCAAGCTGCGCTACTGTTGCCCCGTCCTGTATGACAAAGAGGTTCAAAAGGGAGGCAAAAAGCGAGATGAACAGAAGCGGTGCAAGCGATCTGGCCGCCTTGCCCAGCGGCACGCGCGAGATGGCGTAGAAGACTGCTACATATACGGCCACCACGGCAAGTGCGACGAAGTTTTGTGCGCAGAGCACGGCGGCGATAAATGCACAGCCCAGGAGCAGCTTGGAACGCGGATCGAGTTTGTGTAAGGGACTGTTACCCGGCCAGTAGCTTCCGAAGGAGAATGCGCCGCTCATCGTGTACCCTCTCCATGAGGGTCGAGCGCATTGGTGCTGTGGTGAGCTTTCAGCACGCGAGTGGCCACCTCGTGTGCCAGCGAGTTGGCACTGTAGGAGACATCGGTTGCAAGTGGCATGCCCGCCGCGCGCAACTTGTTGGCCATACGCTGCGACGAAGGCACCCCCAAGCCAATCTCATTGAGCTCATCGGCGCACACGAACACCTCAGCGGGTGTCCCTACGCATAGAAGCTCTCCCTCTTTCATGATAGCTATGCGATCGGCAAGGCGCGCCAAATCGTCCATGTTGTGCGACACCATGACCACCGTGAGTCCCTGTTTGTGCAGCACAGAGATCATATTCAGGAAGTCGCGTCGCGCCACGGGATCAAGTCCTGCGGCTGGCTCATCAAGTACTAAAACGCGAGGGCGCATTGCTAACACCCCGGCAATGGCTACGCGTCTTTGCTGGCCGCCGGAAAGCTCAAACGGACTCTTTTCGCATATGTGTTCGCCTTCAAGACCCACACGCGCGAGTGACTCCTGTACGCGTTGGTTTATTTCTTCCTCAGGAAGCCCCATATTGCGCGGACCGAAGGCCACGTCGTCGAAGGTGGTGGCAGCGAAGAGCTGGTGTTCCGGATATTGGAACACCACACCCACAAAAGAGCGTACCTCGGTTGCTGCGCGTTTGGAGGCAATATCTCGACCCCGCACAAGCACACGACCCATGGTGGGATGCACCAGGGCGTTCATGTGCCACAGGAGCGTAGACTTGCCCGATCCCGTGTGTCCAGCGATGCCGAAAAACTCGCCTTCTTGAATGGCGAGGCTCACATCGTGCACCGCCCACAGCGCATCAGGGTCGTTGCCCCATTTGGCACGCTCCTTTTGCGAGGGCGCCGACGCCTTGTTTCGCTTTTTGGCCTTCTGTTGACGTTTGGCTGCAGCCTCATCATAGGTGTAGGAAACATGGTCAAACTCGATGAGGGTTGCATCTTCAGTGGGGGAGGGTTTTAAGTTCGCAAGCGTGCCATCGCGCCCTTTGCTGACGCCTTTCTCTGAAGAAAAGGCCTTCGGTGCACTTTGGCGTAGCAGGTTTATGAGCTGCGACTCATGTACGCAGGTGCGCACATCCACGCCCAGCTTTTGGAGGCGCGTGGAAAACTCACAGGCAAAGGGTACCTCCAGATTCAAGCGATTCAGCATGTCGGTGCGAACCAAAACCTCATCAGGCGTACCCTCAAGAGCTACCTGCCCCCCTTCAAACACGATGACGCGTTCGGCATAAGCGGCCTCTTCCATGAAGTGGGTTATCATGATTATGGTCAGCCCCTCTTCATGCAGCTCGCGGCATACGCGCATAAGACCCTTTCGACCTCGTGGATCAAGCATGGAAGACGCTTCGTCCAAGATGAGCACCTTAGGTGCCATGGCTAGCACACCGGCAATGGCTACGCGCTGTTTCTGCCCGCCGGAAAGCGCATGTGTCTCGTGCTTTTCGAAACCCATGAGGCCTACTTCTGCCAGCGCCGCTCTGGCCCGACGGGCTATTTCGGGCGGTTCGACCCCTAGGTTTTCGGGGCCAAAGGCAACGTCGTTTTCCACAAGGGAGGCAACCAGCTGGTCATCGGGGTTTTGAAACACCATACCCGCGCTCGAGCGAATCAGATAAAGTGCATCTTGGTTGCGGGTGTCGCTGCCATCCACCATCATGGTTCCCTCATCGGGAACGAGCAAGGCGTTGATGTGTTTTGCGAAGGTGCTTTTTCCGCTGCCGTTGCCGCCGAGGATACAGACGAATTCACCTGCGGACACGTGCACGTTCACGCCACGCAGCGCAAAGCGGTTCCCATCGTAGGTGAATCCGAGGTCAGAGCTTTTTATCATGAGGTTAGCGTGCCCTTACCTGGTTTTTCTTAGGGGTTATCAGATTGGAAACGGCCTTATAGATGGCCAAGGTGAGAACCGAGTTCAAGATGGCCTTAATCAGGTTGAATGGCACTACGGCGGGCAACAACAAGGGGATGATAACGTCAGCACTGCCGTACCAGAACCACACGCCCACCGTGAGGTTAGCGATAAGCGCACCGATGAGCATAGTCACGCATGATACGGCAAATCCCGCAATGGCACCCTTGAGCGTGTGGAACCTGCGATAGATACACGCTGCGGGTATGACATAGCACACTGCCATGATCACATTGATAAGTGCGCCCACCCAGTCGCCCATAATCAGGCCGTAGATGACCACGCCCACACAACCCACGGCTACACCGGCACCGGGGCCAAAGGCAAAGCCGCAGATCATGGCCGGTACGAACGAGGGGTCATACGTCAGAAACGAAACTCCGGGAATGAGTGGAATTTGCACGAATGCCAGCAATGACCCGACGGCGCACATGAGCGCCATAGTCACCAACTGGCGGGTATCCCATACATTTGTGTTCTGGAATTTGACGGTCTTTGACTGTTCAGACATGAATA